>DATHTZ010000156.1:0-8201 GCA_035462675.1 Nitrospiraceae bacterium
GTCTCTGACGTCATCGATCGAATTCCCCTGCATGGCTCCCGTGCGGACTATGCCAAACAGGCCCTCCGCGATAAGCGCTTCGAGCACAAACAGTACATCGCAAAATATGGCGAAGACATGCCGGAGATCCGAAATTGGCGATGGAGTGGGGCAGTCTAACCTGCATTATTCATGAACACTTCTGTTGCCATCGCGGATTCGCTGCGACGACGAGCCTTCGGCGGGCAGGCTCGTCGCTCGCGCCTTCGACGTACTGTTCACGTACGCCTCGGGATCTCACGGCTTCGCGTGCCTGTCTCGCAACGCGACTGCGCGATTCCGCGACGGACCGTCATGAATAATGCGGGCTAAGCTTTTTCTTGATGGGTGCGACGAGTGCGGGCTGCGGCCCGTCGCACCCAGAATATTTTGAATGCACGCAGATTCACCCATGTGATACAGGCCAGAGGGTGCGTCCATGACAACACCGAACGTCGTTTTCCTGTTTGACGTCGACAACACCCTCCTCGACAACGATCGGGTGACGGCCGACCTCAAGCGTCATCTTGAGCAGACAGTGGGGCAGGAACGGCAGGAAAACTACTGGACGATCTTCGAGCGATTAAGATCGGAGCTCGGCTACGCCGACTATTTGGGGGCGCTCCAGCGATATCGGATCGAGCATCCGCGCGATCCACAAGTATTGACGGTCTCTCACTTTCTGGTGAACTATCCGTTTGCGAATCGAGTGTTCCCGAATGCGCTCGATGCGGTGGAGCACGTGAAGCAATGGGGAAAGGCGGTCATCCTGTCGGATGGGGATGTGGTGTTCCAACCAAGGAAAATCGAACGGTCTGGTCTTTTCGAGGCTGTGGGCGGCAATGTGCTGATCTACATTCATAAGGAGCAAGAACTTGACGATGTCGAGAGGCGGTATCCGGGCGATCACTATGTGCTCATCGACGACAAGCTCAAAATCCTTACGGCGGTCAAAAAAGTCTGGGGCACGCGGGTGACCACCGTGTTCCCGCGGCAGGGACATTATGCCCACGATCCGCATCTGCTCAAGAGTTACCCCCCGGCGGACGTGACGATCGACCGCATCGGCGACGTGCTCCGGTACGATCTTTCTCAGCTTATCGGCGCAGGCGGCGATTCGACTTGCGAGCCTTAACCCGCATTATTCATGAGCACTTCTGCTGCAATTGCGGATTCGCTGCTGCGACAAGCCTTCGGCGGGCAGGCTCGCCGCTCGCTCCCTCAACCTACTGCACGAGTACGCCTCTGGGTCTCACAGCTCCATGTGCCAGTCTCGCAACGCGACAGCGCGATTTCGCGACGAACTGTCATGAATAATGCGGGTTAACGGTCATGCAGCACAGAAGCGAGCTGAATGGTGGTATCGTACGTTTGCAACGCCGGTTGAATGGCCGACGAGTATCCAGACCCTGGAGTGAAGAGGGGGCATGTTTTGATCCGACAGGAATCGTCCGACCAGTGGCATTTTTGGAGCAGCCCATCGGCTGAAGCGCTCAAACAACTCGACTCAAGTTCCAAAGGGCTTTCCGGCGATGAGGCGCGACGGCGTCATCTGCGCGATGCGCATCTTCTCTTGAAACCGAAGAGTCGGCTTCCCACCTACGAGCTGCTGTTTCGGCAATTCACCAGCCCGATCATCCTCATCCTCCTCGCCGCTGCCGGGCTGGCCTTCTTTTTGGCTGACCCGACCGACACGGCGATCATTCTCATGATCGTGCTCGCCAGCGGCCTGCTCGGGTTCTGGCAGGAACGGAGCGCAAATCAAGCGGTGGCCAGCCTGCTCGCGATCGTGCAGGTCAAAGCGGATGTGTGGCGGGACGGCAACCCGGCCTCCGTGCCGGTTGAGGAGGTCGTGCCGGGCGATGTCGTTCTGCTCAGGGCGGGCGATACGGTTCCCGGCGATTGTCTGTTGCTTGAATCGAAAGATCTGTTCGTGGACGAGGCGACGCTCACGGGCGAAACCTATCCGGTCGAGAAAGTCTGCGGAGTGCTGCCGGCCGTCATTCCCTTAGGTCGACGGACGAACAGTCTCTTTCTCGGGACCCATGTCGTCAGCGGAAACAGTACGGCGGTTGTGGTGCATATTGGATCGGACACGGAATTCGGCAAGGTCTCGGGTCGGTTGCAGCTCAGGCCGCCGGAGACGGAGTTCGAGCGAGGCATCAGGCAATTCGGGTATCTGCTCTTGGAAGTGACCGTCGTGTTGGTCGTCGCCATCTTTGCGGTCAACGTGTATCTGGCCAGGCCCGTGCTCGAAGCTTTTCTGTTCTCTCTTGCTCTAGCGGTCGGCCTCACCCCACAGCTGCTGCCGGCCATCATCAGCATCAATTTGGCCCATGGGGCCAAGCGCATGGCCCAGCAGAAAGTGATTGTGAAGCGATTGTCCTCGATCGAAAACTTCGGGAGCATGACCGTCTTCTGTTCGGACAAGACAGGGACACTCACCGAAGGGCTCGTCCGGCTGAAGGCCGCGTGCGATATCGCGGGGAATCCGAGTGAGCGGGTGCTCTTGCACGGCGCGCTCAATGCGAATTTCGAAACCGGGTTTCATAACCCAATCGACGAAGCCATCCGTACCGCTCGCTCGTTCGATCTGTCCCCCTATAGGAAGTTGGATGAAGAGCCCTATGACTTCGTCCGTAAACGGCTGTCCGTGTTGGTTGCGACACCGACCGGCCATCTCTTAGTGACGAAGGGAGCCTTGGCGAATGTGCTGGCCATTTGTTCAACCGCCGAGACTGCGGGCGGCACCGTGGTTGAGTTGGCTGCCGTGCAGGATGCCGTCCAATTGCAGATGGCGCAGTGGTCCGGCCAGGGATTGCGGGTACTCGGACTCGCCTCTCGCGAGATTGGCCTGCGAGAGGGCATCACCAAGGACGATGAAGCGGACATGATGTTCTTGGGATTCCTGGTATTCGAAGACCCCATCAAGGCCGGTGTCCTAGATGTGATCGGCCGCCTCAAGGGCTTGGGCGTCTCTTTGAAGATCGTGACCGGCGACAATCGCCTCGTCGCGTCTCACGTCGGACAGGCGATAGGTTTGTCGAAGGGAGATCTGTTGACCGGCGAGGATTTGCGGCAGATGAGCGACGAGGCGCTGGTGTCGCGCGTGAATGACGTCCATGTGTTTGCTGAAGTCGAGCCAAATCAGAAAGAACGGATCATCCTGGCGTTGAAAAAGGCAGGCCACGTCGTAGGCTATGGGGGCGACGGCATCAACGATGCCTCGGCATTGCACGCGGCGGATGTCGGCGTGTCCGTCGAAAGCGCGGTGGACGTGGCGAAAGAAGCGGCGGATATCGTGTTGCTGGAAAAAGATCTTGGTATTCTGGTCGAGGGAGTGCAGGAGGGGCGACGGACGTTCGCCAATACGTTGAAGTATGTCTTTATGGCGACCAGCGCGAACTTCGGGAACATGTTCAGCATGGCGGGGGCGTCGCTCTTTCTGTCCTTTCTGCCTCTGTTACCCAAACAAATATTATTGACGAATCTCCTCACTGACGTTCCTGAAATGACCATCGCCGGCGATCGCGTGGATGAGGAGCTGATCGATCGGCCCAGGCGGTGGAATATCGCTTTCATCAGGAAGTTTATGCTGACGTTCGGCTTGGTCAGTTCGATCTTCGATTATCTGACCTTCGCGGTGCTGTTCTTCATCTTTCAAGCCGGTGTGGAGGAGTTTAGAACCGGGTGGTTTGTGGAGTCCGTGATTTCCGCCTCGGTCATCGTCCTGGTCGTTCGGACTCGTCGGCCGTTCACTCGCAGCCGACCGAGCCGTGGTCTGCTGGTTGCGACACTCGCGGTCGTAGGACTGACGCTGCTGTTGCCCTATACGCCGCTACGAGGGCCGCTGGGGTTCGTGCCGCTGCCGCCGCTGTTCCTGGCTGCCTTGCTCTGCATCGTCGTCGGGTATGTCGGTGCGGCTGAAGCGGCGAAGAAAGTCTTTTATCGGTACGTCCTCTATTGACGAGGGCCGGCGCTGCTACTACCCTTCGATGGTCAGCCGGTCTGTGATTACATATGGGAGAATCACGATGAAGACGCGCATAGTTCTCATGACCCTATGCCTTGGTGCCGGTTTATGGGTGGGATGTCATCCGGTTCCACAGGTGGCTGAAGCTCCAAGAGGATCTGACGGTCCCAACTCAGGCCAGGTGATCTTTCAGAAACACTGCGCAGCCTGTCATGGGCCGACCGGAAAGGGCGATGGCTATACGACGTTCAATCCGCCGGTTGCGGATCTCACGTCGGCGAAGGTGCATACGCAACTCGCGCCCCAGCTTATTCGCACGGTGCATAAGGGACGGGTCAATAGTGCAATGGGAAGATGGGAGAACGTCCTGTCCGATCAGGATATCGAGGATGTGGTCGCCTATCTTCGCAATGTGAGGGACTAGGAGGCTGCCGTGGTTTTCGTCGGATTGGCGAGGTCCGCCTGTCTCGTCATAGGCGTGAGACAAGTGCAGAGCGCAGTAGGCGCGAGGGCGTGATGGTCACCATCGACCGTCTGCCGCAAACCGGCGGCAAGGGGCTCTACCTGAAGCAGCAACTCAAGGACAAGCTGATCGAGCACAAACAGTGCATCGACAAGCACGGTCAAGACCTGCCGGAAATCAGGAACTGGAAGTGGAGCCGGGACGGGACGTAGAAAGAAAAGGTGATGGCAGGAAAGGCGTGTGTCTAAATTACACTGACGATGTCTCAGCGAGAGCAAACATGAAGTACAAAACCAGTCATTTGAACCTCGGCGCGGTGGTCTCGGTGCGCGGCAGTGTCGTAGATGTACGGTTCGATGCACAATTGCCGTCCATCTACTCGTTGTTGCACGCGAAGGAGGGGGAGATTGCCATTGAGGTATTAGCTCAACTCGACGCACATCGCGTCCGCGGGATTGCGCTGACCCCTACCGAAGGCCTCGCGCGTGGCATGGTGGTGGAAGACACCGGCGGACCGTTGCAGGCACCGGTCGGCAAGGAAGTTCTTTCGCGCATGTTCGACGTGTTCGGAAATGCCATCGACCGTCAACCGCCGCCGACGAATGTCCAATGGCGCGCAGTCCATCGCGCTCCACCATCCTTGGCGCGGCGTTCTACCAAGTCCGAGCTCTTCGAGACGGGTATTAAAGTCATTGACGTGCTCATGCCACTGGAGCGCGGCGGGAAAGCGGGCTTATTTGGCGGGGCGGGCGTGGGCAAGACGGTATTGCTCACCGAGATGATTCACAACATGGTTGGGCAACACGAAGGGGTGAGTATTTTTTGCGGCATCGGCGAACGCTGTCGCGAAGGAGAGGAGCTCTACCGCGACATGAATGCGGCGGGCGTGCTGCGGAATATGGTGATGGTGTTCGGCCAAATGAATGAGCCATCTGGCGCCCGTTTCCGCGTCGGCCATGCAGCGCTGACGATGGCCGAGTATTTTCGCGACGATGAGCATCGCGACGTGCTGCTGCTCATCGATAATATTTTTCGTTTTATCCAGGCAGGCATGGAGGTGTCCGGCTTGATGGGGCAGATGCCATCGCGCTTGGGTTATCAGCCGACCATGGGCACCGAGTTGTCGCAATTGGAAGAGCGCATCGCCAATACCGATACCGGCGCAATTACCTCGATCCAGGCGGTGTATGTGCCGGCGGACGATTTCACCGATCCGGCAGCGGTGCATACCTTCTCGCATCTTTCTGCGTCCATCGTGCTGTCGCGCAAACGGGCGAGTGAGGGGCTTTACCCGGCCATCGACCCGTTACAGTCCAGTTCCACAATGGCCACGCCCGGCATCATCGGCCAGCGGCATTATGCCCTCGCGCAGGACATCCGGCGGACGCTCGCGCAATATGCAGAACTCAAGGACATCATCGCGATGCTGGGCTTGGAACAACTGTCCCCGGAGGACCGCAATGTGGTCGCTCGAGCCCGACGTCTGGAGCGGTTTCTTACCCAGCCGTTTTTTGCCACCGAGCAGTTTAGCGGTATAAAAGGAAAGCTCGTCAGCCTCAAGGATGCGCTGGACGGTTGTGAGCGTATTTTGCGTGACGAGTTCAAAGATATCCCGGAGAGTGCGCTTTACATGATCGGGACAATTGACGAAGCAAAGGCCAATGCCAAACCCGAGCCCAGACCTCAGCCGGAAGTGGGACATGCAGCCAGTACGCATGAATCTTAAAATTCTCCTACCCTTCAAAATATTCGCCGAAAAGATCGGTGTATTGCGTATCGTCGCGGAGTCTCGCGAAGGCTCGTTTGGACTCTTGCCCCACCGGCTCGACTGCGTGGCGGCACTTGCGCCTGGGATACTGGTTTTCGAGACCGAAGCAGAAGGTGAAGTATGCATGGCCGTCGATGAAGGCGTCCTGGTCAAAACCGGCGACGACGTGCTGGTCTCTGTGCGCAGCGCGATTGGGGGAATGGACCTCGATAAACTGCACGAGGCGGTAGAGCGGGAATTTCGGAATCTAGACGAGCAGGAGAAGAGTGTGCGTTCGGTGCTGGCGAAGTTGGAGAGCGGGTTTATTCGTCGTCTCGCGACGTTTCATCATGAGTGAAGAGCCGGAAGAAAAATCTGAGGTCGGCGCAACGGAATTCAGCCACCAGGTAGGCACGAAAGCGGCGCGCAAGCTCAAGGCGCAACGTCATGTCACGCAGACCGTCTGGTCCGGCTTGGGCATGATTGGCATGGTGGGCTGGTCGGTGGCGGTGCCGACGCTGCTCGGCGCGGCACTCGGGATTTGGCTAGACAAGCACCATCCGTGGAGCCATTCCTGGACACTTATGCTGCTGGCCATCGGCTTGGGTCTCGGTTGCGTTACTGCGTGGCATTGGGTGGCCAAGGAACACAGGGAAATACGCGAGCAAGAGGAGAATAACCATGAATGAACCGTTGAGTCTGGCATCCGCCTTGGTCATGGGCGTGTTGCTCGGAGCGATGTTTCTCGGCGGTCTTTGGTGGACGGTGCGTCAGGGCCTTTCGTCCAAACGGGTGGCGCGTTGGTTTCTCGGCAGCCTGCTGCTACGCATGGGTATTGCCCTGGCTGGATTTTACTTGGTCTCGGGCGGTCATTGGGAGCAGCTGCTGCTGTGTCTCCTTGGATTTGTCATGGCCCGCCTCGTCGGGACGTGGCTGATGCAGCCGTCGGGAGAAAACCGCCCTCCCCAGGCACTGGAGGGGAGTCATGCACCTTAGCCCCGACGACATCATTTTCTGGCAACAGGGGTTTCTCAAACTCAACGCTACGATTGCCTTCACGTGGGGACTGATGTTCGTGCTGGTGGCCGGATCACTACTTGTGACGCGCAACCTTTCCACAGGTCTGCGACGGTCCCGCTGGCAGAATCTCCTGGAAATTGTCGTCACCGCCATCAAAGAGCAAATCGCAGAGGTCGGCCTGCGGCAGCCGGAGAAATATCTCGGATTTCTGGGTACCTTGTTCCTGTTTGTCGCAATCGCGAGCCTCTTCACCATCGTTCCCGGCTATGAGCCACCGACCGGCTCCCTCTCGACCACCGCAGCACTGGCGATTTGTGTGTTTGTGGCTGTGCCGCTATTCGGCATTGAGGATCGAGGGCTGGGCGGATATCTCAGAGAATACTTGAAACCGACGTTTATCATGTTGCCGTTCAACATCATTAGCGAACTCTCGCGCACCTTGGCCCTGGCCGTCCGTCTGTTCGGCAATATGATGAGCGGGACGATGATTCTCGCCATTTTGCTGACCATTACGCCTTTCATCTTTCCGATCGCTATGAGTGCGCTTGGACTGCTGACCGGCATGGTACAAGCGTATATGTTTAGCATCTTGGCCACGGTGTATATCGCGGCCGCCACGCGTGTGCACAAGCCGGGGTCAGGGTCCGAGGACTGAAACCACTACGCCAACCACGAAAGGACACACTATGGATAGCATGACGCTCATCGCAATTGCCTCAATCGTCACCGCCGGCCTCACGATCGCCCTGGGGAGTATCGGGCCTGCGCTCGGCGAAGGGCGTGCCGTTGCCACGGCATTGAGTTCGCTGGCGCAGCAACCCGATGCCGCAACGACGATCACACGCACCTTATTCGTGGGCCTGGCCATGATCGAGTCTATTGCGATTTATTGTTTCGTGGTCTCGATGATTCTCATCTTTGCCAACCCGTTCTGGAACCACATCATTGCCAGTGTGGCGGGTAAGTAAAACATGCTGATC
>DATHTZ010000157.1:0-2057 GCA_035462675.1 Nitrospiraceae bacterium
GGGTCTGACTGAGAGCGACTTTGTCTTGGCGGCCAAAGCCGAACAGAAGTTTAAACCCTTTCGCGCGCCGGCATAGCCGACACGAGTCCGGGCTCGATAATGAAGAGGTGGCGAGGACTTCGATGGCGGAGACCCCGCGCGTAGCGCCTCGACGACGTGCTTACCCTAGCGATTCAGTCCTGAAACGTTCTTGGCCCCTCGTACCGAAGGCGGAAGAATGCGTGGTGAGGCAGCGCGTAGTGAAGGCTGATCAATCGAAACCACGGCGCTGTTCCTGGCGTATAGCTCACGTGACCGTACGCCGTGGGTCGGTCGATCTCGGGCTTGGTGGACTCACCCAATACCTGAAGCGACATCGTCCGAAAATCCTCATCGAGCAATTGGTTCTTGAGGAACTCTCCATACAGAGTCGGTCCGCCTTCACAGAGCAGTGTCCGGATGCCATGATCTTGCCGGAGCAGGTGTGTGAAGGCGACAAGATCAACCCGCGTTCCTTCACCCAGGGAGAGGATTTTAATGGTTCCCTCCCGGCCTAACCTTTTGAGCTGCAACCGGAGATTCTTTTGTCCTTCACGAGCAGTGATGATCCAAGCTTCAACTCGCGGAGAGCTGAAAATGCGAAGAGTGAGATCGATGTTTCCGGAACCGCTGAGGACGAGAACTTTCTGCCGGCCGAGCCTGAGCGTATCCTGTCGGTATATCCGCAATTCCTCGTCATCGATGCCGTAGTCCCAACCCTGCCCCTCGGGCTTCAGCTCCTCACGGAGCGTGCTCGCACCGATCAATTGCGCATCATGGTGCGCTCGCAGAAAATCCATGAGCCAGCGATCTTCCCTGCTCCTTGAAACGATATTGCCATCGGCACGGTCCTCCAACTCTCTAAAGGAGGCCCTGCCGTCGAGCCCCATGACAAAGTTGGAGGAGATATATGGGCGACGAGTGTCGGTAGGTGCAGGAAACCCAAACGGACCATAGCGCTCCTTGAAGTGTCGAGGTAAGGGAAACGTATCCTCGCTGGCGGAATAACAACGTTGTAGATCCATCGGCGCCTCCCAAAAAGAACAGTATGATATGCACCATGCAGTACTGATCACAAGTCTGAACAGGGATGCATGACGTCGTGGGGCAGGAGCGTCTATCGGACATCCTGCCTGCTGGCTATGAATCTGGACGCACCACTACCTGTTGCCTCCCTGATCTTTCACGAACATTTTTCCGACTCGATCGTGCCGGCACCCTCTCCATACATGGGGTCCATGCGCGTATCCTTTTCCGAGTTCACCAGTAACTCTTATTCTGACGGGCCTTCATTGATTGAACACCCTCACTTCTAGCAGAGGAGCGAACTATGTCCATCAACGCGTTTAATAACTTCGCAAAATACAGTGCGGCTGTCGTGGGATCGCCGTGGGCATTTGTTCTTGCTGTCATCATCGTGATGGCGTGGGTGGTGACAGGACCTCACTTTGCGTATTCAGATACATGGCAACTCGTTATCAATACCGGTACGACCATTGTGACCTTCCTGATGGTGTTTCTCATCCAGAATACTCAAAATCGTGATGCCAAGGCGGTCCACCTAAAGCTTGATGAACTCATCTATGGAGTGCATGGTGCCCGCAATAGCCTGATCGATTTAGAGAATTTATCCGACCAGGAGTTGGAAGTCTTGCAGCAGCAATTTGAACGTCTGCGCAAAAGGGGTGATACGCATACCCCAACAGGACAAACCCTGTAGGAACATGGCTGCTGTCCGAAAACGTGTGCTGAGGAAGTCCATTGAGAGATACGGAGTCCCACGGTGTGCACACGACACCAAACCGTATGAAGGGACGCCTTCATTTTTTCAGTAATTCAGCCACGGGATGGAGTTCTTCTATGTGCTGGGAGACCACCTTCACAATGCCTAGGATGGGAATCGCGAGCAGCAGACCCCATACTCCCCAGAGCCATCCCCAGAAAAGCAACGCGATAAATACCGCCACTGCATTCATTTTCGCGATTTGGCCGGTCATCCAGGTGAGGACAAATATGCCAACGAATGTGGCGATCGCCAG
>DATHTZ010000158.1:0-2903 GCA_035462675.1 Nitrospiraceae bacterium
AATTTCGCCATGCCCTTATCGGCCGACACCTTGGTCAACGCCGCGGTCAACGTCGTCTTACCGTGGTCCACGTGCCCGATCGTCCCCACATTCACGTGCGGCTTCCGCCGCTCATATTTCGCCTTCGCCATACCTCGCTCCCTTCCGTCTTCACTCAAGAATCGATTCGACTACTCACCCCGATACTTGGCAATGATGGCCTCTGAAATCTGCCGGGGCACCGGATCATATCGGTCGAATTCCATACTATAGGTGGCACGGCCCTGCGTTCGAGACCGAAGATCGGTCGCATATCCAAACATTTCACTGAGCGGCACCGATGCATCGATGACTTGCGCAGCCGCCCGTGCTTTCATGCCCTGGACCTTGCCGCGGCGACCATTCAAATTGCCGATCACATCGCCCATAAAATCCTGAGGGACGACAACCTCCACCTTCATGATCGGCTCAAGCAACACAGGGTCTGCTTTCTTGCAGGCATCGACGAATGCCATCGAACCGGCGATTTTAAATGCCATTTCATTGGAATCGACGTCATGAAACGATCCATCGATCACCATCACCCGAACATCGCGAAGCGGATACCCCGCGATAACGCCGGAATCGAGCCGTTCCTTCACACCCTTTTCAATCGCCGGGATGAATTCTCTTGGAATAGAGCCACCGACAGTCTTATTGATGAACTCCAAGCCCTTGCCTGATTCGGCAGGCTCGACCGTCAACACAACATGTCCATACTGGCCACGACCACCAGTCTGCTTAATGTACTTCGCCTCAGCCTCAGCCTTCTTGCGAATCGTTTCCCGAAAGGCCACCTCTGGCTTTCCAACATTAGCTTCCACCTTGAATTCACGCAACATGCGATCGACGATGATTTCCAGATGCAGTTCCCCCATCCCGGCAATGATGGTTTGCGCGGTCTCTTCATCCGTCTTCACCCGGAAAGATGGATCTTCCTGCGCCAACTTCTGGAGCGCGAACCCCATCTTCTCTTGATCTTGCTTGGTTTTTGGCTCGATCGCCATGGCGATGACCGGTTCAGGGAACTTCATCACCTCGAGCAAAACAGGCTGCTTCTCATCCGCCAACGTGTCCCCGGTCGTCGCTCCCTTTAGTCCGACGGCCGCAACAATATCACCCGCATAGGCCACATCAATATCTTCACGCTTGTTCGCATGCATCTTCAGGAGACGTCCGACGCGATCCCGCGTCCCCTTCGTCACATTCGAGACGGACGTTCCCGTCTTCAGGGTACCCGAATACACCCGCAAAAAAGTGAGCTGACCCGCGAACGGATCTGTCATAATCTTGAACGCTAAGGCTGCGAACGGTTCACTATCCGACGGACGACGCTTCACTTCCTGCTCAGTATTCGGATCAATCCCGGTCACTGATTCAACATCCAGTGGGGATGGAAGAAAATCCACAACCCCATCCAACAACTGCTGAACTCCCTTATTCTTGAAAGCCGACCCGCATAAAATAGGAGTCATTTTCATCGAAATCACGCCGGCCCGAATGGCTCGGCGGATTTCCTCTTCCGTTAAGGGCTGACCGTTGAGATACTTGTCCATCGCTTGTTCGTCAAACTCAGCGACTGCATCCAGCATTTTGTCGCGATATTCCTTGGCTCGATCCTGCAGATCAGCAGGAATCTCTCTGACGATGTACTTGGCCCCAAGCGTCTCGTCGTCATACACATACGCCTTCATCGTCACGAGATCGATGGAGCCCTTGAACTCAACCTCTCGACCAATGGGGATCTGAATCGGGACAGGGTTTGCTCCCAACCGATCAATCATCGTCTGGACGCTGGCATAAAAATCTGCGCCGATGCGGTCCATCTTGTTCATGAACGCGATCCTCGGCACGCTATACTTATCCGCCTGCCGCCAAACTGTCTCAGATTGGGGTTCAACCCCCTGCACGGAGTCAAACACCGCCACAGCTCCATCAAGCACCCGAAGTGATCGCTCAACCTCAATCGTAAAATCGACATGCCCTGGAGTATCAATGATATTGATGCGATGGTCTCGCCAGAAACAGGTCGTCGCAGCAGCCGTAATCGTAATACCACGCTCCCGCTCTTGCTCCATCCAATCCATTGTCGCCGCACCTTCATGAACCTCACCCATCTTGTGTGAGATCCCAGTATAGAAGAGAATGCGTTCAGTGGTTGTCGTCTTACCGGCATCAATGTGAGCCATGATGCCGATGTTTCGAGTTTGCTCTAATGGTGATTGACGCGCCACGTACTTCCCCTAAAAATATAGATGCCGCAACCATGGCCGGAGACACTGCGACTTACGAGCACCCGGATAACTAAGTCGCAGCACGGCCCAGCTGCAGCACAGAACGACGCTACCAACGATAGTGTGCGAAGGCCTTATTGGCTTCCGCCATCCTATGCACGTCTTCCCGCTTCTTAACCGCCGCTCCCGTATTATTCGACGCGTCCAGCAACTCGGCCGCGAGTTTCTCCCGCATGCTCTTACCGCCGCGAGTCCGTGAATACTCCGCCAACCATCGAAGCGCCAGCGACATTCGGCGAGCCGGACGAATTTCTACCGGCACCTGATACGAGGCCCCACCCACTCGACGAGACTTCACCTCAACGACAGGCTTCACATTATCAATCGCCGACCGGAATATCTTAAGTGGATCGTTGCCGGTCTTCTCCTGAATAACATCGAAGGCTCCGTAGCAAATGCGCTCGGCCGTACTCTTCTTTCCACCTGACATCAGAATATTCAAAAACTGTCCGACGAGCTTATCCCGATATCGCACATCAGGAAGAGGGTCGCGGTGGTCTAAAAATCTAGTCCTTGGCTTGTGTCATTTACTCTCTCGTTACCAACGGTGATACACGCTTATTTGGGGCGCTTCGCGCCATTCTTCGTACG
>DATHTZ010000159.1:0-4434 GCA_035462675.1 Nitrospiraceae bacterium
CTTACTGGGAACTGCGCGATCCGGCCATGACGCAGGACTTTCTGGAACGACTGGTCGCACTGACTCCGAACGAGCCCTTCCCCCACCTGGCGCTGGCCGATCTCTTTCAAGAACGGGATCAGCTCGGCGAAGCAGCCCGCCATCTCGATCAGGCCACCGCCCGTGCTGGCAAAGATCCGGCAGTACAATCCTATCTGCGAACCGTCACGGCCAAAGTTCGCGGAACCGAGAAAAGCGAAACGCGACTGACTAGCCGGGACAGTACCCACTTTATCGTGAAATTCGACGGGGAAACCGATCAGGCGACTTGGGTCGCTGTGTTGGAGATTCTTGAAGAGGCTTATCGAGAGATCGGCCAAAAATTCGGGTATTTTCCATCGAAGACCATCGTAGTTGTTCTGCATGCTAAATCTACGTTTCAAAGCGCGACCGGTAGCCCGGTGTGGGCAGACGGGCTTTTCGATCCCGTGCTCGGACGCATTCAGGTTCCTGCGCAGGACGCCTTGGCAGACCATGCCTGGCTCAGGCGAGTACTGCGACATGAATTCGTACATGCTCTCCTGCACGACCAACTCGGCCCCGCCGGCAGCGCCGTCCCGACCTGGCTCAATGAAGGCTTAGCCATGGAATTGTCAGGGGATCGCTGGTCCGATCTCGATCAGATTATGAAGCAGGAGTTCACACTGATCCCTCTACCTGCCTTGGAGGGAGGATGGGGAGAACTCTCCAGCGATGCCGCGACCGTAGCCTATCTGGAGGCGAACTCGGCCGTGCACTATCTGATCGATCGCTTCGGCATGTCTCGCGTGCAAGAACTTCTTGCACACCTCAAGGCGAGACAGGCGCTCTCTGCCGCCATGCAATCGCAGCTTTCGCTGTCGTACGAACAATTCCAGTCCAGGTGGGTAGATCAGTTACAGGAGCACGGAAAGAAAAGTTGACCCGTAGTGGTCTTGCAGTATCTGGCGAGAGATCGAATTCTTTTCTCTTGATTAAATCACTTCTCGTTTCATTCCATCGAGCCCCTCGCCATGCCAAATTGGAAGTGGCTCGGCCGCATCACCGTGTATGGTTGCCATGTCTGTCTCTTCTACAGTCCGCTCGATCGTATCTTCCCACATTATCTGCCGGCCCCGATTATCCAACATTCGGATGCGAAACTCGACCTGCTGCGATGGAATCGCCAACCCTTCTGTCTGGCCAACAACGGCTCTGTTGACATGCTCTGTTTGCGCAAAAGCTCCAGTTCCGGCTGAGAATTGATCGGCCCATGCAAGCTGTCCGGTTGCCGAGTCGACAGCACGAAGGAAAAACTGAGGTTGACCATCGATGGCGCCTCGGCTCTGAACCTGGGTTGCTGTTGCTTGTAGTGCAACAAGATGAGCCACAATAAGGGATGTGGAATCAGATTCTTGAGAGCCAGCATTGAGATTCAGGAGACCTTCCCAGAGAAAATTGCCTGTGGCTGAATCATAAGCACGCAGCGTGAATGCAGAAAGTCCATCAGCTCCCGTTCCAATTCCGCCTGCAAAAACCCGCTCACGCGATTCATTACCCGCTGATACTGTGTCCTCTCTGACGTCCAACTCAAACGTTTCATCAGAGAGAATTGCGCCGTTCTCAGCATCGTAGGTTTTCACTCTAAGCTTCGATGTCTCAGCATTTTCATACCCAACACCAGCAGCCACGACCATCCGTGGTTGTACCGGCGTAAGAGACGACAGGTCTGCAGTCCACGCGGTCAACGGAAGGCTGGAACCGATCATGGCGCACACAATCAAAGCGCCGCAAGAAACCCTCGTCCGTCCACCCATCTGCTGCTCCTCATACGCAGGCGTAAACTCACTCACGATCAGCCTGAACCACTCCTTCACGTGGCCTATTGTCTCAGACCGCCACTGGATAATCGGCATGTGCGGTTCTCCTTTCCTTGTACTGAAGTCTCGCATTGGCGCTCCGTAGCGTAAACCCCTCACTGTTGGGAGAGAACCCTCCGAAAGAGGGGGAAGGCTAATTTGGCTTGTGAGACAGTCGTGACGAGGGGTGAGGGGTTAAACGGGTTGAATCGGGGCATGCGCATCACGCTAAGCGTGCCCAGGGCTGGCTATTTGGATGGTGCCCTCGACCCCGGTGTACCGAGTCTCTTGAAACCCCGGCAAGCGGAACTTTGCCGAAGACGGCATACCGATGCCGGGCCACAAACCAATACAGTTACAGCAAATAGCCCAATGGCTTGGCCAGTGGAAAGCTCAAGAGAACTGAAAGAGTTCGCCCATCCTTGATGCCAGGCAGAATGGCCCCAAATGCATCGAGCCCACTGGCAATCTCCCCATTAGCGCTGACCAAGAAGGCAACATTGGGGCGACCTAGCTGATAACTCTCTCCCAATGCCCGTTTGGCCTCTTCGCTCTGATACGGAACCATCCGTACCGGAGTGGCATCGGGTGAGCCTCCAGTTGCCTTTCTTGGCAGTGACACAGAGGTGGCATTCGCCGTCGTAGACTAGAAGACAGGCCTCAGACGCTCTGTCGGACTCACCTACCATCGCTATGACCCTTCGCGATTGCTACTCACCGACAATCGGCACCCTATTGCTGTGCGCGGTAGACGCAGGTATCATCCCGTCCATGCGACACACCTGGACACTGATCGGCCTGCTTGCGGGACTCGGCCTCATCGGAGCCAATACCACTCAGCTCATACCGGCTGCAACGGAGGCCACCCGAGTTGGATGGATGGTCTACCTTCTCGCACTTCCTATTGCGCTCGCGAGCCTCGTACGGATTGGATGGACTTGGACTGCCATGGCGTGCGTCATTTATGGAACGGTGGGATTGGCCTTAGACCTCGCCACAGTCACGAGCATCCTGGGCGGAAAAGGCGAAACTGGTGCCCTGCTCCTCTTCAGTGCGATGAGCGGGATCGTGAATTTTTTACTGATCCTATTCGGCGCGCGCGCGTTTTTTCACTCGTTCCAGGGGACCGCGCTTCCAGTATCCCGTCCTCCCAGTCCTCCGTCCCCCTCTTCATCCGCAAGGCCTTGATCCGCTCGAATCCAGCATCCGTCAACCAGGTTATCGTCTCAGCTACAGAATAGGTATTGCCCCGCTCGGTGAACAACAACATCGAGACGGCAAAGAGACTTGCCTCTTCGGGAAACAAACCTTCCCTATCGTGGAGAAAGGCATCTTGAATCAGTAGGCGGCCTCCGGGATTCAATGAAGCCAACGCGCGCTGAAATAGCGCTTGATTGTCTTGTGGCGAATAAATGTGGAGCACGTTTGAATACCAGATCACATCGTAGGTACCGGGGATGTCTGCAACCATCACATCCAACGGCAGATAGCAGAGTCTCAGCCCGTCCCTGTGAGTCGATGCGATCTCCTTCGCCACATCGAGAGCCGCAGGACGGTCGCATACTGTGGCACGCAGCCTAAGATTCTTTGCGAGAAAAGCCATGGCATAGGTGCCGGGACCACCGCCAAGATCGAGCAGAGTCCGCGCGCCACGTAAGTCGATTTGAGCCGCAATCTTTGGAGCCGTCTCCAGCGCTCGATGATGCATCGCCCATGTGAACCGACGACGATAGTCCGGCTCCTCCGGATCATTGTGATCGAGCGGCAATCCCGTCTTCACCGATTCCAGCAAACGTCCCCAATCGGCCCAATGATTCGTGATCAGTCGGAGGTAGTCCCCCCGATAAGCCGGATGGTGAGCATTCAACGCCGTGGCACCTAACCGGCTGTTCCGATAGATCTCGCCCTGTTTCTTCAGCAGCCCAGCCATCGCGAGATTCCGGCAGAGAATGGCTAACCCCCGCTCACTCACTTTCATCTCACGAGCCAGATCAGGAACCGTCCATGCTTCAGTTCCAATAGCCGTAAAGAGGTGCAGCTCAATCGCGGCAATCAAAACCCGCGGCAACCGGTACATCGTAATCGCATTGCGGAAGTCGTCGAATGTGGAGAGCTGCCTACTCACCGGGCTACGCCGATCGTCCTCTCACACCAGCGCATGAGGTCCTGCACGGCTATGGGGTTTGTCAGGTCTATGCTCCGTTCGAAGAGAGCGGCCACATAGTCGTCGGTCATTTCGGTCTGTTCAGAAAATCCAGATTTCAGTAGAATCGCACGGTACTTTGAGACTTCCGGTTGGATATAATACTTGGCCTGCTTCGCGATCTCATCGGTGCCAAGATCCTCCGGCGTTCCATCAGACAGAAGCGTCATCACATCGTCCAGCGCCATACCATATTGGCAGAGCAACCGTCCGTCCGGCGTGAGTTCCAGCAGCCAGCCATCTGAGCCAAGGTCCATCGTCAGCGCACCGTCTGCTTCCAATTCTTGTAGTTGAGGGAATGTGGGGGTCAGCGAGGCTCTGAGAGAGGTCCAGACCTGGGAGGTTTCGTCACTCATGTGTGCGCCTTTCTCGGAG
>DATHTZ010000160.1:0-3496 GCA_035462675.1 Nitrospiraceae bacterium
CTATGGCTCCTGCAGCTCCCAGCGTATGGCCGATCAGCGACTTGGTCGCGTTGATGGCAATCCTGTCCGCGCGCGATTTGAACAGTTGCCTAATTGCCTTGGCTTCGACGGCGTCGCCGATGGTCGTCGACGTCGCATGAGCATTGATGTAATCCACCTGTGCCGGGGTTACGCCGGCATCTGCGAGGGCCAGCTTCATAGTATTGGCTATTTCCAGACCATCTTCACGAGGGATGACCATATGATAGGCCTCGCTGGTGGCGGCGTAGCCGGCAATTTCGGCATAGACTCTTGCTTTTCGTTTCTTGGCATGCGCAGCCGATTCTAAGATGAGCGTTCCGGCGCCTTCCCCCATGATGAAACCGTCGCGCGACCGATCGAAAGGCCGAGAGGCCTTCTGCGGATGGTCGTTGAATTTGGACGAGAGGGCGCGCAGGGAACAAAACCCGGCGAAGACGAGCGGGGTAATGCTGGCGTCTGCTCCCACGACGATCACGACATCGGCCCTGCCTTCCCGGATGCAGTGGAGCGCTTGTCCGAGCGCATGGGCGCTGGAGGAGCACGCTGTAGAGATGGTCAGATTGGGACCCTTGGCTCCGTAGGCCATCGCAATAATACCGGAAGCGGAGTTGAGGGTGATGACCGGGATAAAGTTTGGATGGACACGATGGGGCCTCTGGTGCTGGTAGAGTTGTGTGATTTCACGCTCGCCCATCACCATTCCACCCATGCCGGCTCCGACGATGACCCCGACCCGGTGGGGGTTCTCCTTCGCCATCTGAAGGCCCGAGTCTGCCAGCGCTTCCTTCGTTGCCACGAGGGCAAACTGGGCGTAGCGATCCACACGTTCGCCATGAGCTGAGTCGAGAAACCGTTCCACCGCGAAGTTACGTACCTGGCCTGCGATCTTGGAGCGATAGCCGTCCATGGGAAACGGGTCGAACGAGGTAATGGCTGAGATGCCTGATTGGCCGGCGAGAGCGGCTTTCCAAAACTCACTGACCCCAATACCGATCGGAGAGACGACTCCCAACCCTGTGACGACGACGCGTACGTGCATCTTCTTGAAATCCTTTCGCAGAATGCTGAAAAAGTCTGCCAGCGGGGTTCTCGCTTCGCTCAGAAGCTCAACGTACCGAAGCGTACGCCTCGCTTCTTCGCTCGCTGTGGCCTTGCTGGACGACCTTTTTGAGCATCCTGCGAAGCATTGAGCTTTCACCGTTCACGACAGTTTTTCCACCGAATTCTTCGTAACACACTTGTCTCTACTTACCGGAAGCACCGGGATCAGTCAACCAGCCGTGAGATAGGCTGAAGGTCGGGGTCGAAGTTCCGAACACTTCAGCCTTCAGCCTATCTCACGCTAATACCTTACCTTGAACATCAAATAGAGACCAAAACTCATGAAGAGTATATTGGCCATCCAGGCGGCGATCAACGGCGTTAAGACCCCGCCACGACCGAGCGCGATCGCAATTGAGTGTGTCGCCCAATAGCAGAAGCCGACGGCGAGCGCTTGCCCAATGCCCATCGCCATGCTGCCGCCTCTGGTCCCGCTCCGGCGCAGGCTCAGCGCAATCCCGACTAGGACCATGACCACGGTCACGAAAGGGAACGCGATTCGACTGTAATAGTCTGTCGAAAGCCGTGTGGTCTGGGCGCCTTGCTGGTGTCGCCGTCTGGAATAGGCCCGGATATCATGAAACGTCATCAATTCTGAGTCGCCGGCGAGCCATGTAGTGAAGTCGTCGGGAATGAGGGTCAACACGATGGGTTGGCGGTCGAATGGGGTGGTCGACATCGTTCCATCAGCGGAAAATAGTCGGTGCCGTCCCTGGTACAGTGTCCAGGTGGAGTCGCGATAGCGGGCTTCGTCGGCTTCAGTCACCTTGGCCAGCTGGAAATTGGGGTCGAACTGAAAGAACCGCACGTCACCCAAGAGCTCTCCGTCGACGGAGACGCTCGTCACGTGCATGAGGCTGTCGGCGCCCACTCTTGTCCAGGGCTGTTTGAGTTTCACGGCTGCAGCAGGCAGTTTTTTCTCGATGCGCGTGGTCCGAATCTCTTCGGACTTCGTCGCGGCCAATGGGATGACGGTGGAACTGAAGAGCAAGAGCACGAGGGCAATCCCTGTGGCAAAGACGATAAAAGGGGACGTAATCCAGAGAAGACTGATGCCGCAACTGCGCATGGCTGTGATTTCGTGGCCTCGGGAGAGTAATCCAAACTTGAGCAGTGTGGCCATGAGGATGGCCAGTGGCGCGATTTGGAAGGAAATTGCGGGAGTCTTGAGAAGAAAATACGTCATGACGTCGAGCCAGTTGGCGTCGTAGCGTAAGAAACGGCGTACTTTTTCGAAGAAGTCGATGACGAGATAAATCGTCATCAGCCCGCTGAAGCACATCGTGAAGATTTTGGCGTACTCGCGAAGAAGATAGCGGAAGAGAATGGGCATGGGGTTACCGGCGACTCATAATATAAAACCACGTGATGGTGGTGAGGGAGAACAGGCCGTTGGGTATCCAGGCCCCGGCAAAGGGCGGCAGGGTTGCCGTCGTGACGAGAAATTCACACGCGATGTTCAGCATGTAGTAGAGGATGACGACCAGCACGCCGACTGCAAATCCGCCGATTCGACCGGATCGTTTCGACGCGATGCCGACCGGGACGCCTAATAGGCAAAATACCAGCGAGGCAGTTGGAAAGGCCAGATCTTTGTAATACTCCATCAACCGTCGGAGCGCGGATGGGTCGTGCCATTGGGATTGTGTGAGTTGGGCGAGAATGGCGTCGTACGACGGACGTTCCTCCGTGGCTGAGTACCCACTCTGGTTGAGGGGGAACTTCAGATCGTAACTGGCGAAGGAGACGTGCTCGTATTGATCGGCCTGATTCGGCCGGCTGTGGATGACTCCCTGCTGCAGGCGTAAGGCAACGTGATCGGTAGAGGCATCCATGATGACCTCATACTGTTGTGCCACGATGATGCGAGGATCATCCGCATTCCGCTCGTCGGAGATAAAGATTCCGGTCGTAGCCTGTTCAGGATTTCCATCAGGAATATAGATCATCATGTTGGGGATAGGCTCGTTAAATGTTCCCCGTTCCAGCGCTAATACCAGTTGATCTCGAAGAAGATTGAGCGCCACTTTCTTGAGATTTGTGGAACTCCAGGGTTGCCCCCACTGCGCCAGCCACAAGGTGAGCCCAAACACGAGCAAGGCGAAGAGCAACACGGGACGAGCCAATCGTAGGAGGCTCAGGCCTGCAGTTTGCATCGCCACCAATTCTTTATCGAAGGAGAGTCGGCCGAAGGCGGTGATCGAAGCGATGATCCCGGCAATCGGGAGGGTCAACACGAGGAACGACGGCATCAGATGGGCGAAGACTTGCATGACTGCCACGATCCCAACGCCTTTGGAGACCAGCAGTTCCACCAAACGCAGGAGTTCCCGCGTGAGCATCACAAAACACAGCGCCCCGAGGCTGATACTAA
>DATHTZ010000161.1:0-3158 GCA_035462675.1 Nitrospiraceae bacterium
GAGGAGACCAGGTGGAACTTGTCCGGAATCTGTCCGAGTGTCCCGATCACTTCGGGGTGGCCGGCATGGCCGATCAGAATGAGATCATACCCTTGCGTATAGTCGCGGTTGACCTCGTTATGCACTTTGATGACCAATGGACAGGTGGCATCGATCACATGCAGTCGGCGCCGATTCGCTTCGTCCCAGACCGACTTGGCAACCCCATGGGCACTGAAGATCACCACCGAACCTTCCGGCACTTCTCCCAGCTCCTCCACAAACACGGCGCCCTTGGTACGGAGCGAGTTCACGACATGCCGGCTATGGACGATTTCATGCCGGACATAGATGGGCGCCCCATACTTTTTCAGTGAGAGATCGACGATATCGATCGCCCGGTCGACGCCGGCGCAAAACCCTCGTGGATTGGCAAGATAGATCTTCATAGCCGCTCCCTCTCCTTAGGCTCAATCATAGGACCACGTTTCCGACCACAGACTCACAGAACACTGGCGTCCACCTTACGTCAGAGCAGCGGGTTCCGTCAACTGAATTGGCCCGCGCTTCCCTTTCCTGCCCCCTTGCTTGACAGAGTTCTCACGCCCCCGTAGGCTCATACCACCGCGATGTCAAACCCTGCGAGCAAGAAGATTCTCATCGTTGAAGACGAGCACGACATTCTCCAACTGATCAAACTCTATTTGGAGAAAGAAGGCTTTCGGACCGTATCGGCCACGACCGGTGCGGAATGCCTCCGGCAAGTGAACCAGGAGAAGCCCGATTTGCTCGTCCTCGACTTGATGTTGCCCGAGATCGACGGCATCGAGATCTGTACACGCCTTCGATCGGCTCCAGCGACCGCGATGCTCCCCATCATCATGTTGACCGCAAAAGCCGAGGAGTCGGACACCATCATCGGCTTGGAGCTGGGCGCGGACGACTACGTCACCAAACCCTTCAGCCCCAAGACCCTGGTTGCCCGCATCAAGGCCCTCTTTCGACGGCTTGAACGGAAACTAGGCGACAGCCAAACCCAATATCGCTATGGCAATCTTGTCATGGATCTCGCGCGACACGAAGTCACCGTCATGAAAGTGGAAGTCCCACTCACAGCGAAAGAGTTCGGCCTGCTCGAACATCTGTTGCGCAATCCCGGCAGAGTCCTGACTAGAGACGTCCTCCTCAATACCGTCTGGGGATACGATTACTACGGAACGACGCGGACGGTCGACGTCCACGTCCGGAGACTCAAGCAGAAACTCCCTTCGCTCAGTGACGCGATTCTTTCGGTCAAATCCCTGGGATATAAACTGAAGGAGCCGTGATGAGTCATGGGTGAACAGCGATGGGTAAGGACCCACGACCCTTCACTCATCACGCATCGCCCATCACAATCCCTATGACACTCTCCATCAGATGGAAGGTCACCATCGGAGCCTTGCTGGTCCTCGCTTGTGGGCTTCTCATCGCCCGGGAATTGGCGGTTCGCTCCCTCGATCAACAAGAAATCGTCCAATCGGGCCAGATACTGGAGGCTCGAACGAGTCTCGTCGCATACGGGTTGCAGCCGTTTCTGACGCAATCGGGGGCGCTGTCTCCGACCCCTCAATTACAGGCAGCCGTGCGAGATCTCAGCACGCGAGCCCTCGCACGCGTGACCGTCATGACCCCGGATGGACGGGTGTTGGCCGACAGCGCCGTCTCGGATCACCTCCTCGCCACGCTTGAGAACCACCGGGAGCGACCGGAGATTCAACAAGCCCTAGCCACCGGGCGCGGGACGGATCTCCGTACGAGCCACACGACCGGTGAACGCATGTTGTATTTGGCCGTCGGTCTGAGCGGTCCGAGTCAGAAAACCCCCGCCGCCTTCTTGAGACTGGGATTACCGATGACGACGTTCGATCATGAAGTGGCCAAGTTGCACCGCGACCTGGCCCTCGCCTTCGGGAGTGCATTCTTGATTGCCGTCGCGCTGAGTGTGTGGCTCGCTCACAGCATCACGAAACCCCTGTCAGAAATTGCAATCGCAGCGCAGCGGCTGGCGAAGGGTGACCACGCGGTTCATATCAGGACTGGATCGCGGGATGAAGTCGGCCTCTTAGCCGACACGCTCAACCAGATGACGGACCAACTCAGAACCAAGATCGATGAACTCTCCGAAGATCGATCCCAGCTCTTGGCCATGCTCACCTCAATGGTCGAAGGCGTGATGGTCCTGGACCGTCGAGGCCGCGTGCTGCAAATCAATCCTGCGCTGGAACGGATGTTCGACGTCACGAGAATGGAAGTGCGGGGACACCCCTGCTCCGATGTCTTCCGGCATCCTCAGTTGGATACGTTGGTCTCAACGGTCCTGACGACACGTATGAACGAAGAAGATGAAATTCTTCTCCACCCGAGCGGTCGCCGTCTCCATATCGAGGCCTCGGTGACTGAGTCCGATCGAGAAAACGACGCGTGCGCAATTCTTGTCTTTCACGACATGACAGAATTACGCCGCCTAGAAATTATCCGGAAAGATTTCGTCGCCAACGTGTCCCACGAACTCAGGACTCCACTCACATCGATCAAGGGATATATCGAAGCCTTGCTCGATGGCGCCAAAGACGATCCTGAAACCAGCACACAATTCCTCAACATCATTCTCAAGCAAAGCGACCGACTGAACCTCATTCTCGAAGACCTTCTCCAACTGTCGAAGATCGAATCCGGACAGGTCCTATTCAAGCGAGAGCCGCTTCATGTTCAGAGTGTCATCGAACGAACGCTGGCGATGATCAAGCCCCTAGCAGACAAGAAAGGACACCGGCTTGTCTCCTTCGTGGAGGACCATCTGCCTGCGGTGCTCGGCGATGAAGACCGGCTGATCCAAATCCTGTCCAATCTGCTCGATAACGCCGTCAAATACACCCCCGAGAAAGGGACCATCACCGTGGCAGCCCACCCGGTTTCGGACAATGCGGAACAGCCCGCGATGCCCACGGCTGTGGAACTGAGCGTAACCGATACCGGAATGGGAATTCCTGAAATGGATCGCCCACGCGTATTCGAACGATTCTATCGAGTCGATAAGGCTCGCTCGCGTGAGTTGGGTGGGACAGGGCTCGGGCTGGCGATCGTCAGGCACATCGTCGAGGGTCTTGGCGGGCGGGTGTGGGTCGAAGCGAATACCC
>DATHTZ010000162.1:0-2568 GCA_035462675.1 Nitrospiraceae bacterium
GGGGTAAGCCCAAGGAAGTAGGCAAGACCCAACGTTGTGGTATTGTCCTTCCATGTCACGTTGAACGACCCGGTTGGCGCAATGGAGGTCCTACTTGGAGCGCCCGGAAATTGAGTTTCTATATATTGACCTCCGGCCCAAGAAAAGATACTCAAGATCTTGCTAAATTCGTGAGCCCATCCTACTGTGCCGCCACGGGATACGAATGATCCCGTCGAACCGTAATCAAATTCTGAACCGATAAATTTTAGGCTGAACGTATCCAGACGCGTAATGTTCATCGCAATCCCTGCGGTATAAAACTGAATATTCGCATTCAACAACGTCCCTTGCTGAACCGATGAACTCCCATATTTGATAAATCCATTTGAATAGCTTCCTATCACGGCCACAGTCTGATTCAGCGGAACTGATAGGTTTGTGGACACAATGTTGGTCTGATATTTGGCACGACCGACTTGATAGCCCCTCGCAAAAGGATTTCCGCTCGCTCCGCTCACATCTCCAATGAAAAACGATTATGGTTGTGCCGAATTTGTGTAGGATTCTGTCACTTGCCACGTCGATCCCCTCCACCATTGCGCAAGAAATTTGCTCATATCAAGAGAGGCACCGGCATTGGCACCGATGTAATTCAGCCCTGTATTCTTGGCGTAATATTCGCCGATCGCGCCGCCTACGGCATTCACTGAAATTAAACTCCCAGCGTACAATCCTCGTATTTGTGGCGAGGTGGTCGTTACAAAATCTTCCCGGTCAAGCCCTGGGGTCTTAGGCGCAAAAAATACATTGCTATCGTACCGCTCACCAACCATGACCGTTGGGATGAGGCGAAAGCCCTCCGTGATCTTCAGTGCGCCTGGATCGGTGGCTCCCCCAAAAGCTGTTCCTGGAACATATCCCCCGCTCATCTGGGCGTGGCCAATGGACACCAGTCCAAGCGTGATCGCAAGAACGCCCCCCACAACACAGTGATCATGCCCACGCCCCCACCTCAATTAGGGCACCACGATGACATCGCCCGTTTTGAGGACGAAATCTCCGATCTCCCCACTTCCAGAAATCAAGTCATCATATCGGGCCGGGATCCGGATTTCGCGCGTCTTTCCGTCCTCACCTTGCACGTGCCGAAGCACCTTCATTTTGTTTTTTGCGGCATAGGCCGTGAACCCATTCGCCACCGCCACTGCCTGCAAGACAGTCGCATGTGACTTGAGTTGATACTTGCCGGGCTTGCCCACTTCCCCCAGGACATACACGTAATAACTGTTGACTTCTTTCACGCTCACGGTTACGGCGGGGCGTTCCTTGAACTCCTTCAATCGCAATGCAATTTGGCTCGCCAGTTGATTCGCGGTCAGTCCGCCTGCCATCATTTCTCCGATCAATGGCATTGAAATCATGCCATCAGGCCTCACTACCACGGCCTTCTGAGAGAGATCCTCATTTTTCCAGACCACAATGTCGAGGACATCCTCAGGCCCCAGCAAGAAATCCTTCTTGCCGCTGCCGGCCTCTTCGACTATATCTCCTCTCAATGGTGCGGAACAGCCGACCACACTGCCCATCAGGGTGATGATCACCGCCACGTAAACTGTCTTCGCACCGAATATCGTTCGTGGGTTCATGGCATCAACACCATCGTCTCTGAAGGCACTACGATTTGGTCTCCAGGTTTCAGTTCAATGTCTTGGATGGTGTCATCTCGCAGCACAATGTCATCGTAACTGGCCTTCATCTTGATCCGACCTCCGCCACCCTTCGCGAAGCGGAACACCACGATCTTGTTCCTCGCCGCCGTGGGCGTAAGGCCGCTCGCAATCGTAATGGCCTGGAGCAACGTTGTTTTGCTCTTGAGAGGGTACTTCCCTGGCTTCACCACTTCCCCCAACACATACATCGCGTAGCTATTCACTTCCTTTACGACGATCGATACCGAAGGATTTTCCTTATACTCTTTCAACTTTGCCGAAATGTCACCAGACAATTGGGCTGCGGTTTTTCCCACCGCCGTGATGTCTCCGATCAAGGGAAGTGAAATTCTCCCGTCAGGACGAACTGTGACTTGCTTGGAGAGATCGATATTTTTCCACACCGTAATATCGAGAACATCCTCGGGGCCGAGGAAATAATCCTGCGTCACAATCAACGACGTCTTCTCGTCGGTTTGAGGGGCGGGTGCTGCTTCCTGCCCCACTCGACTCGGGTCCGCTTGCGCCAATCGTGGAATGGCAAACTGGCTTACGCTAACAAGGATGAGCAGTGAGAGGACTCCCTGCAGCATTGTCTTTCTGCAGGATTGCGTCATTGAATGACCCCTATAAACAGGCAACCAGGTTAATTCACGACTCTCTCGTTCACCGATTCGCTATCTAAACGGGAGATTGCATCACAAGGACAAAAAAATCCCAACTTTGATCGCTAGTCATCCCATGCTTATCTGGTCGTTTCAGCCGACCCCCAAGATATAGGGTTGGGGCTTCCGGACACGCCGGCCACCTACAAGATTTTAGAACGCGAACTTCAGATCAACGAAGCAGGCACCATCCGTCTATGTCACGTAAGCCC
>DATHTZ010000163.1:0-1706 GCA_035462675.1 Nitrospiraceae bacterium
CGGCTGAAAACGGCAAGGATGCGCTGCGTCTGATTGAAGAAGGAGACTTCGATCTCGTGCTCTTGGATTTGGAACTGCCGTTCCTATCCGGGCTGGAGGTCCTGGAACGGGTGAAACACGCCTCTCATAGCGAGCAGCGCACCGACGAGGACACCGACGCACCCTACACCACACCGCTCATCGTCATCTTGACCGCGTTCGGCACCATCGAGCGCGCCGTTCAGGCCATGCAGCTTGGTGCATTTGATTTCATCACGAAACCCTTCAGCGCCGACCATCTGACCGTGGTGGTCAAAAAAGCCTTGGATACCGTGGCGCTCCACCGTCAAGTCGACGTCCTCCGTCAAGAAGTCTACGATCGGTACGATCACCTTGTTGGGACCAATACCAAATTGGCCTCGCAACTGACGATGGCCAAACAAGCGGCGTCGTCCGATGTCACGGTTCTCCTACTCGGTGAAACCGGTACGGGAAAAGAAGTCGTGGCCCGCGCCATTCATCGTTGGAGCCCACGCCGCTCGAAGCCCTTTATCGCGGTCAATTGTGCGGCACTGCCGGAACACCTGCTCGAGAATGAACTGTTCGGTCATGAAAAAGGCTCATTCACCGGAGCGGTCAAACGGGAACCCGGCAAGATCGAAGTGGCGGAAGGGGGAACGGTGTTCCTTGATGAAATCGGGGATATGCCGCTCCCGTTACAAAGCCGTCTGCTGCGGGTCCTTCAGGATCAGACGTTCTTTCGTGTGGGTGGAACCCAGTCGGTGCGCACCAATGTGCGTTTCATCGCGGCCACGAACAAAGACATTCGGCGCGCGATCCAACAGAGCACGTTTCGTGAGGATCTCTACTACCGACTCGCGGTCATCACCGTGACACTTCCACCCCTGCGAGAGCGGATGGACGATATCCCTGCACTCGCCAAACATTTTCTCAAACGCGCAGCCCGAATGGGAACTCACGGCCCCTGCGCACTGAGTGATCGCGCCTTACGAGCATTGCAACAGTATCAGTGGCCGGGCAATGTCCGCGAGTTGGACAATGTGCTGACGCGTGCGCTCATCTTATGTTCCGAAGATACTCTTGAGCCAGGACACCTGCATTTAGCCGATTCGATTTCCCACTCGCCAGGGGATGCCGAGACAAGATCTGCTCCTCGCCACTATCATGAGCGCATTGACGCCTATAGTCGGAAGATCCTCGAAGAGACGTTGCGCAAACATGGATGGAATCAAACCAAAGCGGCCGAAGAACTTGGCCTTCAACGAACCTACCTCACGAAACTGCTCCAAAAGAGAGACGTGGCTGGCAAACCACCCGGAGATGTCTCCTCATCTTCCGAAGACGATTCGTGCTGAACGCAGTGGTGACTTCTGAGTTGTCTGGAACTAACTCAAAACTCAGAACCCCGAACTTCTTCCTTAGCCCCCACCCGGCTTCCCCATGGCTCGTAACTGACCAGGCGTTAGCCACCAACGAAGGATTCCTTGACCTGGCTTCGCTGGGAGCGACAGCTCAATCAAACACGCCCCGGATTTCTTCAGGGGAAACGAAGTAGATACCCGCCCACAGAGGAACACACTTGCGGCCATCCCCAACTGTGGTTCATGGCCAATACACAGGACACAGGATTCAGGCGGAAGCTTGCGCAAGATCGACAGGAGCCGATGGGGCGACGCATCAGGCAAGAGTTCATCAACGACGTGCAT
>DATHTZ010000164.1:0-5783 GCA_035462675.1 Nitrospiraceae bacterium
TATCTGGACGAGTTCGTGTTTCGCTTGAACCGACGGCAGACTCCGATGGCAGCATTCCAAACGTTGCTGGGCATCAGCTCCACCAAAGGCCCTCAATCTATGAGGGGATTACGCTCTCCGGAGACAACCGGATAAGCATATAAAACTATATTGGTGAGATTGTCCATAATATATTGATTATTAAATGAATTTCGTATTCTATTCGAATCTATCCACGGGGTAAACAATTTCTTGACACAGTTTCATGATTTCAGTACTATGGCCGAAATTTCCGACAACGAATATCGACGAGGGATGGGCCACGAAGTAGGGCAAAGAGAAGAGATTGAAATATCTACTTTCGTAGCTGCGTAATCGTTGACCAGATTTTGTAATTTCTGTTGTCCTTAGAACTACGCATCCATCGGCTATTGTCGTTGTTATTTTTATGAAGGAGGGACTAGGTATGCCGAAGGTCATACTTATCGCCGCCAGTATAGCAGTTTCCGTGCTCGGTATGTTGACGGCCGAGTTTGCCGTTGCTGCTGATGTGCCTGGTGTGGCTGGTCCAACTGACAACATCGTCGGTGGAAAGCCCATGAAGGGTGAAGTCACCAAGACTCTCAAAGGCCGGGTATGGTCACAGTGGGCCGATAATCCGGATGGAGAGTTGCTTTTCGGCATTCAATATTGGAACGCTGGGGAGCCTGGTTCAGGAACTCCAAATGGTCGTTCGTCTTCCGATCTCGATGTGAAGCCTCCGGATCCATTATTCAGCTGCTGTGGCTGGGGCTTTGTCGGTGGAACGGATAAGAACAGCCCCTATTCCGGCTGGTACCATGCCTCTACGACCGTTCGGTTGGCGGTGAAGGACAAGACTCTCATGGACCAGATCATCAAGGCCTCCCAGGAACTCGTCGCCATGGAAGTGAGCCTGGATGGCCGGACGATCACCGGCTTTAAGGTTATTAAGTAATCGACCTTGACAAGCGTTAATTTTTTTCATGTTCTGTTAAGGGGGATGCGATTATGAAACTTTATACGAAAGGCTGGGCTGTGATGGCTGCTGCGGCGTTGGTAGCCTCTGCGGCCTCCAGCGCACTAGCGATCGAATCATTCCAAGAGCGGTTCGAGTGGGGCGATATGAGCAAGCCGACCACCATACAGGGTCGGGTGATTGTGCTCGATCCTTACGATGAAGCGGTCTGGATCAACGTCTCTGTCTTCGGCGGGGCTGCTGAAAGCGGCCTTTTCTGGCAGAAAATTCACCCAGGCAAGAATCTAAAGTTTTATGCAGACAAGGGTGCTTGGGACGAACTCAAGAAGATGGGCCGCCCCCATGCAGGGCCGGCTGCCGCTAAGGAAGTGCCGCCCTCCAGCACAACAGACCTAATTGAATTCGTCGTAACGGAGCCAGAACAGAATCATCGCGTCATTTCCTCAGTCAAGAAGCTTCCGGAAGTGGCTGGTTCCATGGGGAAGCCGCTGAGTATTTCCGGCCTGCGGCTGAAGGAGTGCGCTGGGAAGAGCGAAGTCGAAGCTGGCTGTGCAGCAGCGAAGCAAGGCCTCAATACCTCACCGAAGTCTCCGGATGGAGCCGCGATACCCATGCAATATGATGTGTTGCTCCCAGGTGGGGAGCCCATCGCTGCCTTGATTCCTTGGACCGCGAAGTACAACCTCGGGTCCGCTCACTGAACTGAGTCAGTCTTTGCTTGTAAAGGCGGCATCTCCAAAAAGGGATGCCGCCTTTTTTTATCCTCCTTTGCCGAATACCACCTAGCTTTGCTACGGGGAGCTTCATTTCTTGTGATCGTCTTGGATGGTTGGACCGATTCGACGCTGTAGGTCAGCAAGGCGATTGAGCGCATCGAGCGGTGTCATGGAGAAGAGGTCGATTTGTTTCACTTCCTCGATGATGGGATGTGGGTGGGGAAGCGAAGCACGTTGCGGTTCTTTCTCCGAAGATATGGACGTGCCTTCGATGCTCGTATCCGGTTGCTCCAACTGGGCCAAGATTTGTCGAGCCCTAGCGATTACGGTCGGAGGGAGTCCAGCCAGTTTGGCGACATGAATACCGTAACTACGGTCCGCGCCGCCCGCCACAATTTTACGTAAGAAGACCACGTTTCCATTCCGTTCCTGGACCGCCACACAATAGTTTCTGATCCCCTCGCGTAACCCTTCCAGTTGCGTCATCTCGTGATAGTGAGTGGCGAACAGTGTCCTGGCTCCCAGGTGCCGGCGGTCTTGGATATGCTCCGCAATAGCCCAGGCAATACTCAGTCCATCGTACGTGCTGGTGCCTCGGCCGATCTCATCCAGGAGAATCAAGCTGCGAGCGGTTGCGCTGTTTAAGATGTGAGCCGATTCGATCATCTCCACCATGAAGGTGCTCTGTCCGGCTGCCAAGTTGTCTGAGGCTCCTACGCGCGTGAAAATTCGATCAACCAGTCCGATGCGGGCTTCGGTCGCCGGAACGAAGCTCCCGATCTGCGCCAACAGTACGATCAGCGCGATCTGACGGAGGTAGGTGCTTTTCCCTGCCATATTGGGTCCGGTGAGGATCACAAGCCTGTTGTCTTCACAGTCGAGGGATGTGTCGTTGGGCACGAAGGTCAGATCACTGCTGAGTTGCTCAACGACAGGGTGGCGGCCTTCCCGAATGAGGATCGTGCTGCTCTCATCGACGAGGGGTTTAACGTAGCGATGTAATGCGGCGGTCTCGGCCAGGCCAGCGAGAACATCGAGTAACGCGACGGCCTGGGCCATCGCGTGAAGACGAGGTACCTCGTTTGCCAAGCGGGCACGCAATCGTTCGAACAGCTCCTGCTCAAGCGCCAGTAGTTTTATTTCAGCGCCCGTGACACGTTCTTCCAATTCTTTCAATTCCGGCGTCATGAATCGTTCGGCATTGACCAGCGTCTGCTTGCGGATGTAATCAGGCGGGATACGGGACAGGTGTGTCTTGGTAATTTCGATGTAGTAGCCGAACACCTGATTGTAGCGAACCTTCAACGAGTCGATTCCCGTCCGCTCCCGTTCTTTGGCTTCCAACGAGGCGATCCAGTTCTTGCCTTCCATGCTTGCCTTGCGCAGTTCATCGACTCCGGCGTGGTAACCCTCACGAATCACGCTACCGTCTCGAAGTGCCATCGGTGCATCCGGCTTGACGGCCTGTTCAATCGCGTCATGCACATCATGGCAATCGTCCCACAACTCTCGGACACCGGTCAGTAACGAGGCGCCGATCGGCTGGAGGTGAGACCGTAACTCCGGCAGGGCGCTCACGGACTGTTTCAACGCGAGAAGTTCGCGAGGCCCTGCGACGCCGAGCGTCACGCGGCTTCCCAGGCGGGCGATATCTTGCACATTTCGGAGTGTGGCCCGGAGCGACACGCGTTGTTGAACCAGGTCTTTCAATTCGCCGACCGCTTCGAGACGAGCGTGAATGGCGTCACGATCGAGGAGCGGTCTGACGAGCCACTCGCGTAATAAGCGACTGCCCATGGCCGTTGCAGTGCGGTCCAATACCGATAAGACCGTGGGCTGGTCTGGACCCGATCGGTGCTCACCGGCTCCCAATGGCCGCACGAGTTCGAGATTGCGAATCGTGGCGCTATCCAGATGCATGGCGTCGCTGCTCCAGCGTGTATGTACACGACGAAGGTGTGCCAGAGAAGCGGTCGGCTGGGTCTCACGAAAATATCGCAGGACCGCTCCGGCAGCTCCGATCCCGGCACTCAGGCCGCGACAGCCGAATCCGTCGAGCGAGTGCACCGCGAATTGTGTTTGGAGTAATTGTGCGGCATCTTTTGGATTGAAGGAGGCCGAGGGTTGTGCACAGAGGCGTGGCCCATGTAGGCGAGTCAGGCAGGACTCGGCATTCGCAAGGGAGTCTGGGTGGAGTACTTCCCGTGGTTCCAGCCGAGCCAGTTCATCCATGAGCTGGACCTCTGCCTGTGCCCCTTGGAACTCTGTCATCCAAAACTCCCCGGTGGAGACGTCCAGACAGGCCAGGCCAATGACGGATTGTCCTTTGGCAGATGAGGCCGTGGCGTCTGAGAAGGCGACAGCTGCCAGGAAATGCGACTCTCCCGGTGAGAGGAATTCAGTATCGATCAGCGTTCCCGGTGTATACAAGCGAACGACTTCGCGGCGCACGAGACCCTTTGCGAGTTTCGGGTCCTCCACCTGTTCGCAGAGAGCGACGATCCGCCCCGCCTTGAGAAGCTTTGCAATATACGCTTGCACGGCATGGTAGGGCACTCCGCATAGCGGAACAGGGTTGGTGCTGGATTTATCGCGAGAGGTGAGGGCAATGGAGAGCAGTTTGGAGGCGATCTGCGCGTCCTCGTAAAACATTTCGTAGAAGTCGCCGACGCGGAACAATAAAATGGCGTCGGGATAGCCGTGCTTGATCTCGCGGTATTGCCGCATTAAGGGTGAAGCGTCTGCGTCACTCATCGTGTCGGTCTCGATGTGCTTCGCCGGTGAGGGTGGGGGATACACGACCGGTGACTGTATCGAGTGAGAGGCGTAGCCGCTCTAAGTCTACTTCGGCTTCTTGCAGGGCTTTGGTTTTCCGGCGGAGATCGATACGGCTTCGCACCCACGGAGGAAAGAGCAGAATGCCGGAGACCAGCAATCCCACCGCGAATCCCGCCAAGATGGGTTTGTAGATTGGCGTCGAGGCTTCAAAGAGTCCAAAGAAGTATCGGAGCGTAACTTCCTGTTCCTGGTTCTGAAGGAAGAAAGCCAGGGAGAGGAGCAGCAACACTCCGACCAGAATCAGCCTAATCATGACCTCCTCGTTGCCTCTCTGTTCAAGGCGTGACGTGGTAACGCGCGATGCACCTTGCCGATCTTGTCGTACTGTATGCGCGAGAGAGAAATGACCTTGTCAGACTTCGGCCCTCTTGCGCGCAACTGAATCGTTCGGCTCCGCGCAGCACGGTAGTTCAGCGTAATTTCGATCCGGTCCTGCGGCAGCGCAGCAAGGCCCTTGTCGGCCCATTCTATGGCCGTCACGGTCCTACCTGAGAAATACTCGATCAGTCCTGTCGATTCAAGTTCGCGCGGGGTGCGAATACGATACAGATCCACATGGACAAATGGCAGGCGCCCTTGATCGTATTCGTGAATCACGACGAATGTCGGGCTGGTCACTGCTGCTGGCGATGCGCCCAGACCCTGCGCGATTCCGCGGACGAGCGCCGTCTTGCCGGCTCCGAGCGATCCATAGAGCGCAATCGTTTCTCCCCCTTGAAGTACACAGCCGATCGCTTGGCCTAGCCGATCGGTGTGCTGGTGCGATGTAGACACTAGCGTCCATGGCAGGCTCGACGTGGCGAGACGGCGAGCGGTGGGTTGTTTGGCCTTGGCTGGCCGGATGGCGTTAGGCTGTCTTCGTCCGCTGGAGTGCATAAGGAATCTGAGCAATGAGGTCACCGGCGAGCATCCCGGGCTGTCCGAGATGTTGGGATGCTAAGTCACCGGCCGATCCATGAAAATAAGTTGCGGCACAGGCGGCCTCCCATGCGGGAACCCGTTGTGCCAGTAAGCCGACGATCATGCCGGTCAACACATCGCCGGTTCCCGCCGTGGCCATGCCGGGATTGCCGGTAGGGCAAATGGCGACAAGCCCATCGGGGCGGGCGATGACAGTTCGTGCGCCTTTTAAGACGACGAAGACGCCGCGTTCTCGGGCAAACCGTCTGGCCGTGCCGATTCGGTTTGCGTTAACGCTCTGTGTAGTGGCATCGACTTCGAGACGGGCCATTTCACCGGGGTGCGGGGTGAGA
>DATHTZ010000165.1:0-4188 GCA_035462675.1 Nitrospiraceae bacterium
GAGAAGAAATCAACGAGCAGCTCTTCGCTGAAGGCGCTGTTGATGGCGATCACATAACCTTTAGTGATGTCCGTCCGAAGCGGAAACGTTCCATCAATCAAGGTCTGGATGCCGACCGGATGCCCCGCCAGGAGGCGCTCCTCGAATTTCTCGGGAACAATGATGGCGGCCCTGATCTTGCCGCTCTGGAGCAGGGCATCGGCCTCCTTCTCACTCGGGAGATGACCCTGAAAACTGAAATAGCGCGACTCAGAAAAGCGATACAGATAATCACGGCTCAGGGCACTGCGATCCCGATCCACCATGGCGAATGGGATGTGCTCCACGTCCAGCACAAGCCCGTAGCCGAAGACCAGCATCCAGAGGATCGGCAGAAGAAAGGCCAGAATAAAAAACATCCGGTCCCGAACGGTCTCCCGCCATTCCTTGGAGGCCACTGCGGCAATTCGATGCAGGTTCATACGCTGTTCCCGGATCCGGATATGCGGTCCTGCGCTTCCAGCGCCATCACTTTGTACACGAAGACGTCCTCGAGACCGAGCGGCCGTGTGGTCACCGACTTGATTGTCACCCCGCTCATAGCCAGTGCCTGGGAGACGCATTCCGTATCCCGCACCGGGTCACGACAAAAGAAGTGGATTTTCGTCCCAAAGAGGGCTGCCTCGTGAAAGCCCGCCCGCTGCAAATAGACCAACGCTTTGCCGGGTTGATCGGCAATGACTTCCAAGAGCTGCCCGGCTTCCTGCTCTACTTGACGCTTCATTTCACCCGGAGAGCCCTCGGTGACTACCCGACCCGCATACATGAGCGCGAGGCGATCGCAATGTTCCGCCTCGCTCATGTAATGGGTGGTGATGAGAATCGCCACTCCCTCCTCCCGCGAGAGTCGAGACAAAATATCCCAGAAGTGCCGACGGCCAAGCGGATCCACACCGGAGGTCGGTTCGTCCAGGAACAGTACGCGTGGGCGATGAACCAGCGCGCAGCCTAGCGCGAGACGCTGGCGCACGCCCATTGGGAGACGGCCAGTCAGGTCGGATTCGTATCCAGCCAACCTCGCCATGCGAATGATCCACTCGAGCCGTTCACGCGTCTCTCGCTTGTCCAGACCATAGATGCCGGCAAAGAGCCGAATGTTCTCAACGACCGTGAGGTCGAGATAGAGTGAAAAGGCTTGCGACATGTAGCCGATCCGTTCCTTGATGACCCCTCCGGCTTTGCGCATGTCCGCGCCTGCGACCCAGCCTTCACCCCCAGTCGGCGGGAAAATGCCGGTGAGCATTTTGATCACCGTCGTTTTCCCTGCACCGTTGGCTCCCAACAAACCGAAGATCTCCCCTTGTTTGACCTGAAAACTGATTCGGTCGACCGCCCGAAAGGAACCAAAATCGCGGACGAGCCCTCTCGCTTCGATCGCCAACCCATCACGGTTCAATCTCGCTGATGGGGGAGGAGACAGCTCATCAGCCTCTTTGGGACGGCCCTGACGAAGCAAGAGCGCCACAAACACATCTTCGAGTTCCGGTTCATCGACGCGGACATCGCCCGCCTCGATGTCGCCCAGACCAGCCGCAATGCGTTGCTTCGCCGTGGTGTGCTCTGTCTCTTCCATGAAGACATGGATGAAGGGTCCCTTGGCCTCGACCTGGGAGAACACCTTCTTGAGTCTGGTCAGGGCTTCGAGCTGCGGCGAGGCCTGGAATGTCACCACGCTGCCCGGCGCCAGTGACTGCACGTCAGACGGCGTGCCGGAGGCGAGGACACGTCCGTTCGACAAGAACGACAGCCGATGGAACCGCGACGCTTCGTCCATGTAGGCCGTGGACACCAGTGCGGTCATCCCGCGTTCCTGAACCAGTTCGGTCAGAATGGCCCAGAAGTCTCTACGGGACACCGGATCGACCCCTGTGGTGGGTTCGTCAAGAATCGCCAGTTCTGGTTCGTGAATCAGCGTGCAAATTAGTCCGAGCTTCTGCTTCATGCCGCCGGAGAGGTGTTTCATGGGACGATCCCGAAAGCGATCGAGGCGGGTCATGGCCAAGAGGCGGGCTTTGCGGTCAGTGAGGTCGCGTTCGGGCACGAGCCGCAGTCGGGCGAAGAAGTCGACATTTTCCTCAACTGAAAGCTCGGGATACAAATTGAGGCCGAGCCCTTGCGGCAGAAACCCAAGGCGGTGTTTGATCCGTTCTGCGGCCGGCTCCGAGTCGACCTTGACCCCAAAGACCTCGACCGCTCCGGCCTCGTAGGACAGCACCCCGGCGATCACCTTCATCAGACTGCTTTTGCCCGCCCCATCGGGTCCGATCAAGCCATAAATCTCCCCCTGGCGAATCGAGAGATCGATGCTTTGAACGGCCATGTGTTTACCATACTGCTTCTCTAAGGCAGTAACCCGAATAAGAGGCTGAGTCGTGGTCGTCTGTACTGACACGCTCATGATCTAGGTTTGACCCATGCCACATCGTCCCGCCAGCGGATGACCGCATCGGAGGGGAGGCCCGGCGTCAGCCGATGGTCGGGATTGACTGTCAGGTACAGTTTCACGACATAAATGAGCTTCACGCGCTCGTCCGGCGTCTGAACCTCTTTCGGCGTGAATTCGGCCTTGGACGCGATGTAACGAACCGTCGCTTCGAACGGCTGATCCGGAAAGGCGTCAGTATAGATGCGGGCCGGCAAGTCAAGCCGCAGTTTTCCAATCTGCACCTCCGGCACGTAGACTTTTAAGTACAGATGATCCAAATCAACCAACTCCAATAAAGGAGCGCCGGTCGCCACCACTTCTCCTGTATCCACCATACGGGTCGTGATCGTGCCACTCGTCGGCGCGACAATGGTCAGATCGGCCAGGATACTCTCTGCCTCGGCCAAGGCCGCCTCGGCTTGATCCCGCTGTCGCTCCCATGCTGCCACCTCGTTTTCTTTGGTTCGGATACGTTTCCAGCCAAGCTCCATCTGCGCCAGTTCCTTAACGGCCTGCATCAGTCTCGATCGGGCGGTAGTGATCTCGCTCCTGGCCACGCTCCATCGGGCCTCGGCTTGGTCAACCTGCTGCCGCGAGACCGCCTGTTCAGCGATGAGCGGCCGCATCCGTTCCATGTCGCGGCGTGCCTCGCCCTCAACAGCCATGGCCTGGTCGATGGCGGCACGAGCGCTTGAGATGCCTGCATCGGCTGCCTCGATTGCCAGCGGTACTTCAAGATTTAGTACGGCCAACGACGAGTGAGCGGCTTGGACCTGGGATTCAAGTGCCTCGAACCCGCGGCGAGCCTGCTCGACGCGCGTCCGAGTCTGCACATCGTCCAAACGGACAAGGGCCTGGCCTGCATGGACAGTGTCACCTTCTCGCGCGAGCAATTCCTGAACTCGCCCAGCAAACTTACTTGCGATCGTAATGTGGTCCCCCTCAATCCGTCCATTCGCCTGAATCAATCCCTCGGGCAGGCCGTGCGAGATGACGAATCGCTGCACAGCATAGATGCCGGCGGCAACGACAATCAGGATAGGCACGATGATCAAAACGGTTTTTCTAGACATGCCTGCGATGGACAGCCTTATGAGTACCCGAAGGATTCAGATCATTGACATCAGCTTCACTTGCTGGACTATTTCAGTCTTTGGGATATGGGCAAGGCTCCATAAGCGTGGGTAGGAGACCAGCCACCGCCAAGTGCCTTATAGATTTGCACTGAGCTCGTTTTCTTTTTGAATCATCTGATGCTTCAGCTCCGCAATGTGAACCGCGGCATTCTCCCGCTCCGCTTCAAAATGGTCAACATCCAGCTTGTTGATCAGTCCCTGCCGAAGCCGTGTTTGACCGACTCTCACCCACTCCTCCCATGCCAGCAACGTGCGCTTGGCGATCTCCAACTGCATGTCGAATTGCCGAAGATCGAAATACACCGGTACCACACCGACTGAGTTTCCGCACCAGTACAAAAAAGAACGGCACGAAGAAGATGGCCAAGAAGTTGGTGACCTGCCCCCGATTGTTGTACCACATCGCTTATTAGTCCAGGCACATTACGCTGGGCTATCGACCTCCGGCACCGGAAGCCGTCAGGCAAATTGCGCCTGACTCCTAGTGATGTTGGTTCAACTACAGGGGGCAGGTCAGCTGGCACTGGCGACGAATGGTGTAAGTTGTTGAAGAATTTGGTGGGCCGTGTAGGGGTCGAACCTACGGCC
>DATHTZ010000166.1:0-1559 GCA_035462675.1 Nitrospiraceae bacterium
GTCATCTTCGACCTCTTGAATCAACGACACAAAGTGGAACAGTTAAGCATCTAGATCGAAGGAGCCTGCATGTTGGAGATCCTCGGAAAAACCAATATCGATTTCATGGGGAAACGGCGCTGGTCCTTTCTCTTTTCCGGCATCATGGTGGTGCTGGGAATTATCGCGCTCATTCAGATTGCCAGAGGGTCGGCGAACCTCGGCATCGATTTCGCCGGTGGGACCGCGGTGCAGTTGAAATTCGAACAAGCGATCCGGATCGACGAAGCGAGAAAAGCTCTGGAAGCGAATGGCCTGGGCAACGCCGAGCTGCAAGAATTCGGTCAGGAGAATAAACTCTTGATCCGCCTGAAGGCCTCAACGACCATCGAAGAGAAGGTCGCTGAACAGGTTGTGGCGGTTTTTACGAAGGAGTTTTCCACGAACCATTTCGTGGTCGATTCCAGCATGGAAATCGGGCCGACCATCGGGCAGAAACTTCAAGGGGATGCCCTCATTGCGATCCTCATTTCCTTTGCCGGAATCATTCTCTATGTGGCGGCGCGATTCGAACTTCGGTTCGGCATCGCCGCAGCCCTGGCAACCTTTCATGACGTATTGGCGGTCTTGGGCGCCTTTTATATTCTGGATAAAGAAATTACATTGCTTGTCGTGACGGCATTGCTGACGTTAGCCGGCTATTCGATGACGGATACGGTCGTTGTGTTCGATCGTATCAGGGAAAATCTTCGGATGCGGCGGCGGGAGAGCGAAGAGACTATCATCAATAATGCGATCAACCAAGTTCTGAGCCGCACGATCGTCACCAGTATGACCGTCGTGTTGGTGCTGATTCCACTGACGTTGGCTGGAGGAGAGGTCTTGCACGACTTCTCTCTCGCCCTCTTATGGGGTGTGATCTTCGGGACCTATTCGTCTGTTTTCGTCGCGAGTCCGTTGCTGTTGATCTGGCCGGGAGGGTCCGGGCGACTGTTGAAGCGGAGTTAGCAGGCCGGTGAAATAACTGCCTGTCGTTCGTGAAGCGTTGTTCGTCAATCGCAGGCGCGAGAAATGAGGCGTGCGTGAAAGGCGCGGCGAGAGGTTCGAAGTTCCGAAAATCTCGAACTTCTGATCTCGAACTCTCCCCCGTCTCGCCCTTTCCACAGTGCTTGCGAGTCTCGCACGAATAGGGGTTGTCGCGTCCTGCTTGGGGCACACCCATGACACTCTGGAGTCGGTCTCACAGTCTCCAGCGCAAGATCATCGCGGCGATCGTGCTGGTCGGACTTCTACCCCTGACCCTTCTGCTTGCGCTCACCTACATCGAGGAGCGACGCGCGCTTCGGGAAATGACCGGCGCCAACTTCAAGGCAGTCGCTGTGGAAGCCGCTCGCCGCATCGAAATGCACGTCAGCCGTGGGATGAACGAGGCCCAGCAGCTTGCCACGACCCCCTTTCTCCACACCGCCGTGACCGAAGCCAATCGCACGTACGAGGGAAAGGATGCCGACACCATCCAGGGCATGATCAAGGATTGGCAGCAGCGGTGGCGTCAGCGGGGTAAGCAAAGCGAGTTTCCC
>DATHTZ010000167.1:0-7184 GCA_035462675.1 Nitrospiraceae bacterium
CAGGGCGTCCCAGATGCTGGGACTGCCGTAAGTCTCACGAGACTCTCGGTGGATCACGCGGATTTCCGAGAGCAGGATGCGGGTGTGCCCCGCACGGCGGCTCTCGGGCCGATCCCTCCAGGCATCATAGCCCGCCGCCGAGACGGCGAGTGTGCGGCACATGAGCCGGATGGGATCGCGGCGGCTGTGCTCGCGAATCGCACGATATTTCATCGAGACTCCCTCGCGAAGCCCGCCGCCGCACGTTGTAAAAAATCCCGTTCCTGGATCACTCGCGCCAACTCCCACTTCACGCGTGTGAGTGCCTCCGCCTCGGTGCGCTGGGCAGCTCGTGTCGTGCCGTGGGCTTCGGCTTGCCGATGCTGGGCGCGCCAACGATACAACCTGTTGTCCGAAATCCCCAGGTCCCGAGCCACCTGGGCGACGGGATGGGCGGACTCCCGCACCACCCGCACCGCCTCCCGCTTAAATTCCTCGGTATACTGACGTCGAGTTTCTGCTGGCATGATCACCTCCGATTTCACCATGCTCCCCCTTCTGGAGGTGTCTGTAAAATCAGGGGAGGCTCATGGTCAGCCGATTCTCTCGCTGAAGGGGCCTCCATGGCGGCTTGCAAAAGGGCAGGGATCACAAACTTCCGTTTCCATGATTTCCGGCATACGGCTATCACGAACATGCGCCGGGCTGGGATTGATCTGCTAACAATCATGGAAATCAGCGGCCACAAGACAATGGTGTGCTTCACGAAGATCTGCCAGGATGCCCCGCTCGGAAGAGCGGGGAGGAATGGCAGCCCGTAGCGAAGCGGAGGGAAATTCCGTCTTGGTTTACAAAAGCCCCGCCTGGAAGGGCGGGGTTCTTTACTCGGTATAACAGTTTCAGGGAGGCCGATCTGAAGGCGGCAGCACTGAAAGCTAACACCTATCTAACACTCGCCCACGCCAAGGCGTCAGAGAGGGGAAACGAAGGAGAGGGAAAATTGGCCGCAAGTGCTTGACACTATGCTAGAATCCGCCCCTATGCCGGAGTGGCGAAATTGGCAGACGCAAGGGACTTAAAATCCCTCGGGCTTAACAGGCCCATGCCGGTTCAATCCCGGCCTCCGGCACCAGAAGCAAGGTATTACGTTTACTGTCTGTCCTCCTCATTCATGCCCCCTTCCCAGAGCCATCCCGTTGCACCAATGCCTGCAAGCATGGTGATCATACGACGTCTCCAAATGCGGTGCCTTGGCTGAGAGCGATTCGATTGAACGAGATCCAGCGGTGTTGATTCCACTGGGAGAGAGGGTTGACGCTGTGACTCGGATAGGCTCCTAGCCCGCATTATTCATGAAGGTTGGCTGCGAAAGCCTGCAGACGCGAAGCGAGACGGGCACTCGGAGCCGTGAAGCTCTGAGGCATACTCGCGTAGTATGTCGAAGAATTGAACGGCGAGACCGCCCGTCGTAGCCTCGTATCCGTGCTTGCAGCAGAAGCCTCATGAATAATGTGGGCTAGGCTCGAATGAGAAGATGGTCGAGTAAAGTCGGTTCTTCAATGTGCTTGGCTGCGGGGGGATCGATAAATCGTTTCAGCCTCATCCGATCATTTGGGCTCACCTGGATCATCTCCACGGCGACCCAGTGCTCGTGAACTCTTCTGACCTCTGCCAGTCGAATATCTATAAAGGCCTCCTCGCCTTCCAACCATAATTGGACTTTCACAAAGTCCCCTGTTTTCAGGTGATCAGGGGTGGAGAGCTTACAACCGCCCTCTATGCGCTCAAGGACGCACCCGTCTGCTTCAAGTTGCTTATTTGCATTCGCGAGCACGCAGTCAATTGTAAACTTGGGACTATCCCACCAGGCCCACCAAGTCTGTTGTTTCCCCTGAGCCATCATCTTGTGCGCATGGTAGTGCGGGAGATGGTTGCTTGGCTATACCTCAAGAGGTGGGGGCTTCTCTAATGATAGCATGCAGCTATCTGTCTATAATTACCTGGTTCCCCAGGGTCTAATAGGACCCGTATTTTCTATAGCCTCTATCGGCAGTTCATGTACCGAGTCGGATCCTAAGCGAGGGTTAGCACATGCCTTGTGGGCCTACGATGAACTGATTCGTGACCGTACTTGAAACAACGGAGCTTTCCACAGCAAGTCACGGAGTATTCGAGGATGAGGACCAGGAGGGGCAGCCGAGACTTAGCCCACATTATTCATGAGCGCTTCTGCTACAATCGCCATCTCGCTGCTGTGTGCTTCGTCGTTCGTGAAGCGTGAAACGGCAGTACCAGTCATGCTCAATCTTGAATGTTCAATTGAGCAATGAGAATTATGCATTGAACATTCCTTGGAAGGACGAGCTAAGCTTCATGAGGAACGCGTTCTCTGGCGATTTCGCGGCGAACCGTTACGAGTAAAGTGGACTTGGAGGATACGTATATGGCAGGTCGTTCACCTTCTCAGCGATTCCTGATGCTTGGGAGCATTCTTGCAGGACTCGGGGTCGCCGCTGGCGCTTTTGGTGCCCATGCGCTCAAGGAAATTCTGGATGCACCGATGCTCCAAGTGTTCGAGACCGCAACGAGATATGTAATGTATCACGCTTTTGGACTGTGTATTGTGTCGTGGGCCATTGATCGTTACCCCGAACAACGCCTTGAAAAGTCTGGATGGCTCTTTCTCATCGGCATTGTTCTTTTTTCCGGCAGTCTGTACGTGGTGTCTCTTGCGGGTATCCGGTGGGTGGGGGCTGTGACTCCAATCGGTGGGCTGGCTTTTATGGCAGGCTGGATGCTTTTAGGTTGGGGAGCCTGGCGGGGTGCACTCCCTCGTGCCACAAGCCGTACTTCCTAGCAGAATCGCTGCGTGAGACTGGTATGAAAAGCGGGGCGAGGTGAGATCAACTCTGCTCAAGTCGCGCCTTTCTTGCTAGTCCAGCGTTTCACGCGTCCTGGAAGCTATGATATGCAGCCGGCTGCTCTCTTTCCGCTGATCGACCCCCATCCTCCTTGGGAATTCACGAAGGTCCCTTCGAGGCGTTGCCCTTCTTTGCTGAATTGCAGACTATCCTCTTGGACTCGGCCATCGACTTCCCAGCGTAAATAGACGTTTTCACCCAGCACGATCGTCTCCACGAGTCCATGCAGAGTCGTCTGCGTATTGCCTGCCGGTGGAAAGAGTAACGTGAGCTTCTGTTCTCGATGATTCTGCTGATGATTATGAATGATCCACTGCCAGGTCCCGCATAACCGAGCCTGTCCGCGAAGCCCACGCACCCGATCCTTCCAACTCCGTATCCGATCCCACTCCTGGTAGCTGGACTGCAAGGCATCCACCTCCAGGTGAGCTGCTCGCTCTAAGGTTGTTACCTCTAGAAGCCCTTCCTGATCTCCCTTGGCCCATTCCGGGGAGGTCAGTACGTCTGACATTTGACTCAGTGAGTCATGCCAGGGCGCTTCGTCCTGCTGATCGAGCCACGCCCTGGCTTGCGGAGATCCAATTAATTCCCCGGGAATAGTCGAGAGTTGCCGATCTCTTATAGCCTGCCTGACGGTCGAAGCGAGATGCAAAACAGCCAAACTGCCCATCAACCGATGAACCGCCGCCTTCAGATCCGGCACCAGAAGTTCGTTCGCGAGCGTGGCCGGCAAGGGATTGGCCCCCAATGTCCGAGCCACCTCTCTCATCTGGAGCGCGGGTCCGATTGTCGACACAAACAGATTGCCGGCTTCCTTGTCGGACTCTATCTTGGCCAGTTGATCGGAATGGGCACGAACGAGTGATGGGAAATCGGGCGTAGAACTAGGAAGCGATTCGTCCGCCGTGGCATTTTGCCTGGCCCCAAGTATAGAGATGGCCATCATAAAAAGACCAAGACAGATTTGTGATGGGGTTGGTCGAGTCAAGAGGATGTGATGACGCATTACGCTACTCTACCGTGCATCTGCAAGCACTCTCAAGCGGGGCTGGCCGACATCATGCGGTGTGGAGGCTGCTTAGATCCCTTGGAAGCAGGTCTTGAGAAACGAGGCAGTTGACTCCCATGCCTTTGCCGTCGCGTCGGCACGATAGCTCTCTGCACGTTGTTCATTACAAAACGCATGGGGCGCATTGGGATATGTTCTGATATCGATGCACTTGTGGTACTCGGTCGCAGCAGCACGCAACCGGTCCACATCCTGACTGGGCACCCACCTGTCTTGATCGGCCTGGTGATAGAGCACCGGACAGAGCAGGTCTTTGATTGCGGTTTCAGGGCGCATCACTCGACCATAGTAGACGACCGCTGCGCGTAGCCGTTTGCGCTGGCATGCGAATCGGAGCGCATACGAGCCACCCATACCGTACCCGACCACACAGTGGATATTCCGCTTAACGTGATCGCGGGTATTCAAGAATTCGCAACAGGAATTGATATCTTGCAGGACGAGTGCCTCGTTCAGCTTACCCATAAGCGCATCGGCAACTTCTGCGTTGGCCGTCACCATGCCGCCCAGTCGAGCGTACAAGTTGGGAATGATGACGCCGTAGCCTTCACATGCCAGCCTGGCGCCGAGGTCCTTGATTTGTGCCGTCAGTCCCCACACTTCATGTAGGAGGACGAGGCCGGGATACACCCCTTTTTCCTGAGGCCAAAACTGAATACAGTCCACCTGCACATGTTTCGAGACGCGTGTTTGAATGTAGGGATCGGCAGCGGCGTCTGTCAGCGTGGGAATGGCGACTCCGCTCGGAAAGCGAGCTGTGCCGGTGCCGATTTGATTCAAGCTAAATGGAGCGGTGGTTGATGTCATGGAGATACTCTCTTCCCGTCAAGGTTTTGCTGGGTTCGCTCTATTCAGATAGGGTTGATACGACACGCGGGTACTATAGGGACCAGGCTATCGGGCTGTCAATCTAGCCTCCAACAGGATGCTGAAACAACCCGCCAGCGGCGTGCTCGCATCGCTCAGACTCTCAACCTACCCCAGACGCTGTGCCTGTGGCCCCTCACTCGCTGCGGCTTGCTTGGGGCAAAGCGCGTCTTGGCGGACTACCAGGGTTGGGTGGGTGAGAAGTCCGGCCTGTTTGAGCGTCCTGCGTGAGTGTGCTGCCCTTGTTCCAGACGTATAGATAAACGTCGAGTTTTCGTTGACCCAGCATCATATCGCGGCTACAGTTTTCTTCTCTGACGATGGATGTGACAGCGATGCCGCTTAGAATTGGTCTCATTGGTGCAGGCCGGCATGGTAGCCGGTATATCCACCATCTTCTGCATGATTTGCCAGGGGTGCGTCTGGCCGCTCTTTGCCGAAAACGGATCGGGGAGGGATTGCCTTCGCTCCAGACGACAGAGATCCCTGTCTATGGGGACTATCGCGCCTTGATCGCGGATCCGACGGTAGAGGCCGTCGTTGTAGTCACCTCTCCATGGCTCTGTCCTGAGATTTGTCTTGAGGCTGTGAAGGCGAAGAAGCCGATCCTCATTGAAAAGCCGTTAGCGACGACAGGTCGCGAGGCACGAATGATGGTAGCGGCAGCAGAAGAGGCAGGCCTGTTGCTAATGACTGCACAGACATTGCGTTTCGATTCGACGATTCTTCTTTTGAAAGAGCACTTGGGGGAGATCGGTCGGCTCCGTTACGCCACCTTTACCAGCCGGATTGAAACGAAAGCCGGCAACCAGGTTCAATCACAGGTACTGGGTCAGCGCGGGGCGCTTTTAGAATTTGGGGTTCACCTCTTAGATCTAGTGCCTTTTCTCACCGGCGAGGAAGTGGTCGACGTCTGCTGCGAGTTGGATCAGCTTCCGACCGTGGCGCCGGACACGGTGGCGATCGTACAGGCCCATACCCTGAGCGGCCTGCGATGCATTATGGACGTTGCACGTGTGAGAGCGGGGAGGGTCGCGCGAACGGAGTGGGTGGGAACCCAGGGGCAGATCGCCGCTGATTGGTTTTACCACCGGGTAACCGGCGTGATCGGTGACAGCGCTCCTTTTGAATGGGCTGTTCAACCGCAGCAGACGATTCTCGCCACACTTCGCGCCTTCGCAGGCGCCATCGAAACGAACAGTCCACCCCCTATTACCGGGCGTGATGGATGCCGTGCCGTCGAGGCGGTCGATGCCTGCTACCGTTCGGCAGAGCTTGGCGGAGCTTCTGTCAGCGTCTCTTCTCTCCGCTAGCGGGATGCTGAAAAAGTCCGCCAGCAGCGTTCTCAGCTCATCGAAATCCTCAACGGGGACCCAGCCGCCTTACCGACTCGGCGGCGCGCACAGACGTGGTGCTCCTTATTCGTCGCACCGTGCGCCCCCGAGGGTACGCCTCCGGTTTCGACTCGCCTGCGGCCTTGCTGAACGGCCTTTTTGAGCATCCCGCGAAATACTCCCTTGTTATTCCTGAGAAACCAACCGCCGATTTCTAGAAGGCTCTCGATTATATTTCTAGGCATCGGCGACGATATGCGTATCTGTTTCCTCAACCCCTTCAACTTGATGAATCTTTGTGATCACCACATCCGAGAGGGCTCGTTCGTCCGCGACCGTGATGAATAGAATAATATCCGGCCGCCCAAAACACGAGTGAGCTTGTTCGACGCCGGCGAGGCGCTTGAGGGACTGCAGCACATCTTTCGTCCGCCCGGCTTTGACTTTGATTAGGATATAGGCTTTCGTTGCCATTGTGTTCTCCCTGTTGTTATTGTGTCCCGCCCGGCATCTCCAGCCGTCGTTGCGCAAACACCTGGTGTATGCTCTGTCCTCGTTGCATGAACGCAGTGCGTGCCTTCGTAATGAGTTCCAGAAACCAATCGAAATCCGCCGGACTCACGTTGAATTGGCGAAAGCCCGATGCCAAACGATCTCGCTGATCGATTGCCGTGGCGAGCCATTGTTTACTGAGTGCCTCGAGCACATCTGATGTCCAGCCTGTCGAACGGAATCGAGACAGGGTTTCATCTGCGCTACCTCCTTCCTGTGCAGCTAACGATTGAGTCAGAAATAACTGTACGGCCGGATCCCGGCTCTTCAGAAACACCGATTGAAATTGGATGACGGCCTTGATGACGCGATTCGCCTCGGGGGTGCCTTCGGGCGGAAGCACATCGGCATCCTGCAGTGTTGCCAGGACGGCCATCGACGCTCCAACTAGTCCAGATGGGGTAGCTCCACGGCCAGGCACTTGAGCCAAGACCGGATTAATGGTTCCTAAGAACAAGCCAC
>DATHTZ010000168.1:0-1889 GCA_035462675.1 Nitrospiraceae bacterium
CAGCGCCCTGTTCGGTGCGGCGCCGGTGAAAACGAAGACTGACTGCGCCAAATGGTTGCTGGAAGACCCCCGTGTGAACTTCGCAATATCCACGCGTACGAAGAAAAATGGCATCGATCACCTGGGCATCCAGGTTGAGGAAGAGAACGAATTGACAGAGTTGCGCGAACGCCTCAAGGACGGGCACATGGCCGTGGTCGAGGAAGGCGAAACGGTCTGCTGTTACGCCCGGTCGGACAAATCCTGGATACAAGATCCCGCCGGCATTCCATGGGAAGCCTACCGGACGATGGAGGATGCCCAGCTATTTTCCGGCCATCCTGATCAAGCTGAACATGCGTGTTGTACGCCGGAAACGATGGGAGAACCTGATTGCTGTGCGCCTTCTGAAAAAACCACGGCGTGCTGCGACTGATGAAGTCTGATGTGCTCAAAGTGTTGGTCCTGTGCACAGGTAACTCCTGCCGCTCTGTAATGGCTGAAGCGCTGATCAATGCTTTCGGCCACGGCCGGTACCAGGCATGGAGTGCCGGAAGTGTTCCCGTGGGATCTGTTCACCAGAAATCTATCGCGACGTTACAACGGCATGGCATTGATCCCGGTCAGCCACGCAGCAAGTCATGGGACGAGTGTGCTGAACAATCGTTCGATTTGGTGATCACGGTCTGCGATCAAGCTGCTGGCGAAAGCTGTCCACGATTTCCTGGCAACCCGAAGAAGCTGCATTTGAGCACGCCTGACCCAGCCAAGGTCACTGGATCAGAGGCCGAGATAGACGCGGTGTTTGACCGGGCTTTTTTCGTGCTCAAAAACCGCGTCGAAGAATTAATGAAATGATTGTCTGCTCCTGCCCTGTGGAAGGAAATCCCCAGATGAACGGAGGCGACAACAAACGCGTGATGGGGTGCGGAACGAGTCACGGCGAAGAGTCAGGTTCTTATCGGTCGCCAAGGCAAGACATCTGCGACCCGCCCACTTTCTTGTCGCGTCTTGCCAAATGATTTGGCCTCTCTTCTCCTACACCCAAGTAGCTTCCGACAGCCGCTTCCTGTATAGTCGCAGCATTCGAACCTACCCGAATGCTGCCTCTCACTCCATCATCTTTCCATCGCATCCTCAGCCGGTTCGTTCCCGTCGACCGCCAAGAATTGCGCGCCCTCCTCTGGTCGTTCCTCTGCTTCTTCACCCTGCTGGCCTCGTACTATGTCTTGCGCCCGGTGCGCGATGAAATGGGCGTGCAAACTGGTGTGCAGAAACTGCCGTGGCTCTTTTCAGTCGTGTTCGTCTCGATGCTGGTTTTGGTGCCGCTCTTCGGCTGGATCGCCGGTCGTCTGCCGGTTCGCCGCCTCATTCCAACGGTCTACATTTTTTTCGCGAGCAATCTGTTCCTGTTTTTCCTCGCCCTGATAACCGACGTCCCCCGCACGACGGTGGCTCCGGTGTTCTTCGTGTGGGTGAGCATCTTCAACCTGTTCGTGGTTTCGGTGTTTTGGAGCGTCATGGCGGATCTGTATTCCACCGAGTCCGCACGACGACTATTCGGATTCATTGCCGCGGGTGGGAGCAGCGGAGCTGTTGCTGGTCCGCTGTTTACCGCGCTGATGGTGCCCTCTCTCGGCGTCGCTCCTTTGTTGTTGGTCTCCATCGGGTTGTTGCTTATAGCCATGACCTGTTTCTTCGCCGTCCTTCGGACGCACCCTCGACACACCAGGGAAGAGCCCGGCACCACAATTCTCAACGTCCAGGTCGACGATAGCGCGCCACCCAGTCTCTGGATCGGTCTCACAAAGATTCTACAATCTCGTTATTTACTGGGTATCTGTCTCTATCTGGCCTGCTATTCCGTGCTCTCGACAATGCTGTACAGCCAGCAGATGGTGCTCGTACCC
>DATHTZ010000169.1:0-4222 GCA_035462675.1 Nitrospiraceae bacterium
ACGTCCATGTGCAAGGGGTAACTCCTCATGCGATGTTGAATATCAATGGCTTACGGATGGCTATCCTTCTGTTCTTAAATGGTATGCCCCTTGCGTGAAGGTGGCTAGCGCTATGGGTGTATCAGGACAAAACAGGACGGACTATATGCTCGAACGGAAGAATCGCGAAGGCGGATTTACATTGATTGAGGTACTCATCGCCGTGGCAATTCTGAGTATTGGCGCGAGTTTAGCGATACCTTCTTACCTCGATTGGATCTCTGGCTATCAGCTGCGCGAAGCGATCACGACAATTCAAAGTAATTTGATGATGGCACGAATGGCCGCTATGAACCGGAACAAGGTCGTGAACGTGAATTTCACTCTGACGAGCGGGCAAGTCACGGTCAATTCTCTGGATTCATCCAATGCGTCAGTGCTTCCTCCAGCAACGATGATGGGACACGTGACGGCCGTTGACGTAACCAACTCGGTTGGCACATTCGTGACTCCCGGCGTCATTTCTTTCAACTCGCTCGGTTTGCGGAACGGTGGGCCGGCGGCCCTGCCGCAAGTCGTGCGGGTCACAAACGACAAAGGCCAGGTGTTTTCCGCCGCGGTGACACCGGGAGGGAAAGTCAGATGGTGTCCGATGGCAACCTGTTCATAGTGTTTTGCAGGTACGAACTCATGACGAAACTCAAGCATACGAATGGGTTTACGCTGATCGAGGGAATGATTGCCGCGGCGATGATCGCAGTCGGCCTGTTGGCCCTATCCGGCATGCAAGCCAATTCGTTAGGGCGCAACGTTGATGCTAAAGATCTCACCACGGTCACGAATCTTGCCGCAGACATGGTTGAACGAATCGAGTTCAACAGAAAACGCGTCGCAGCGTATAGCGGCATCAATTCCGCGAATGTCACGACGAAACCGTCGACCGCTGAGCTCATGGCCAGGGGAGACTACGAGCAATGGGCAGCCCTGCTCACCAGTTCCGGGCTTTCAGGAGTAACAGGGACAGTGGCTGTGACATTGCAAGATGCGAATCCAGCGACGAGCCCGACGAGTTTGGGGCGTCGGTTGGTGACGGTTACTGTCTCATGGTCAGCAGTCGCCCAAGGGACCGGCACACGAACCAGGACGGTGTCATTATCCACTGTCGTGGCACCCGAGTAGAAAACGGTTGAGCGCGGCGCAGCAAAGGAAGCGACGAATGAACGAGAAGATTCGGAACGAACAAGGAATGACACTCATCGAAGTGATCGTGAGTATGCTGATCGGGGTCACGGTTATCGCCGCGGCCTTTACCGCACTCACCACGACGCAGAAAGCCAACAGGGCGAACGGCATGGTGGTGGAGACCCAACAAAATATTCGTGTGGCGATGGATCTCATCTCGGGGGATATCAAGAATGCAGGATTTGGATCAAGCGGCATCGTGGGAAACTGTAACGCCGTGGTTGGCGGAACGACGCAGGTCGCTCCCATTGTTCCCGCAGATAAGACCGTGGGAGGGAACGATAACGGCCCCGATAGTATCTCGATGATCGTGCCGTCAACCGGGTCCAGTCCTGCATGGACCCTCGCGAATGATACGGCCATTGGGTTCAACCAAATCACGCTGCAGGTCGGGGCTGCGGCGGCAATGAGCGCAGCCGGTCTCACGCCCGGAGTAAACAACAACGACCTGATCTCGATCGGGGGGTTATCGTCCGTGCGGGTTCTAAGCATTGCCGGCGATACCTTGACGCTAGGCTCGACGGTGGCGGCGCCCGCGCGGTTTCTCGTGAACACGCCCGTATATCTGATGCAATGCGTGACCTATCAGGTCATTCAAGCGCCTGATGTGAACAATGTGTGCGGAGGAACGGCTCCCTGTTTGGTTCGAGGCGTCACCACAGCAGCCAGTCCCCGACAGTGCAACGTGGCTGGCAGCCCCTGTATTCCCATCGTCGACGGGATCGAAGATCTGCAGATCGCCTACGCCTGTGACGGGTGCAATAACGCCATCAACGGCGGTGCGCCCAATGGCATCATCGATGACCAAGGCACAATCGACAACACGTTCAACGATGCCGATTGGGTGTCGAATAATACGTGGACAGCCGATCCTTTCTTCACGGCGAACAAGATCCGACTGGCCAAGGTCGGTCTGGTAGCCAGACAGACGCAAAAGGATCTTGGCATCGGTGAAAGCATGCAAAGCGCACAGGTCAGTTCCGGTACGGTCAACGTCAGTATGAACAACGATCATGTGATCGCGATTGCTGGAACGGAGACCGGGTTCCGCCGGCGAACATTAGTCCGGGCGATACAAACCCGAAATGTCGGGCTGTGGTAGGAGACATTATGAGACAGACGACGAACGAGAGACGCGTAAGTGGAGGATGTCGGGTCGAGAAGGCCCGGCAAGAGGGGTTTGCCCTCATTACAGCCCTGTTGCTGATGCTGATTCTCACTGTATTGGGCGTTTCGGCTATGACCATGACCTCCATGGAGAACAGAATCGCTGGAGTGTCGAAGACTACAGAGTCCGCGTCAATGGCAGTCGAATCCTGTCTCGGCGCAGGCGTCAACGTCATTCAGCAAACGATCGAACCGGCCTCCGTCCCCTTGTCGGCGCTCGACAATGCCGTGCCTCCTGGTCCGGTGCCGCTGGCTAGACTGGCCGATCTGACGCAGGAAATCATGGGCGAACTCGATCAGAATAACGACAGCCCGACGGGAACCGGCGCGTCCGGCCCCGATATCGTTCAGACTGTGGGAGGGTTTACGGTCAACGGAGACATCGATCGACTCTACATCAAAAACAAGGCTGGTGGCTCGCTCGAGTTTGCCTCGGGTGTAGAAGGAAAAGGCAAAGCCGCCGAGATCGATGTGTACTACCGCATTACCTGCGTGGCGACGATGGCTTCCACGGGTACTCAAAGCCAAATCAGCTCGGTCTACGCCTGTACGGCATCGGGCGGCGACACCTGTCAGAAAACTCCGTTTTAGGAGGGATGTATGAGCGATCGACGCACCAGAGTGAGGTTCACGCGAATGGGTCTTGTCTTGGCCATGGCTCTAGTGCTCTGTACAAATGTTCCCGCTGCCTGGGCTGACCCGGCAGACGTACAGGTGAACGTGGCAGGGATGAAATTGGGCATCGTGACAGACGTCACAGCCCATGCGGTTGTCATCAACGGCCAGGCCTACGGCACGACACCGGATGTCGTCGTGGTGAATCAGTTTGGGAAGTCTGATGGATTCGACTCCCTGCGGAAAGATCTCGAAGTGTACTTCCACCTGCGCAAAGGCGAGGTCGAGAAGAGCGAGTTGATCGACAAGCTGGTGTTGGTAATTCCCCAGTAACGTGGATAAGCGCGGGAGGGTTCGTCAATGTCGAGAGGCATGAGCGTCAGACCATACACGCATCAAGGAGGCAGGACCATGAAACGCCAGAGTATCGCTGTTCGTGCAGTCCTCGTGGGAGCCATGATCGTGTCGGGTACGTTGGTGGGAATGAGTGGGGGCGCCTCTGCCCAGACCCCGACCATGGACAAGTACTATGCAGTCCCGCCCTTCGTCCAGGATCAGGTCAAGCCGAACGTGCTCATCATCATGGACAACTCCGGCAGCATGGAGTGCCGGGCCTATGACGGCACCGACTGTTCCGGGACCGCCTTCAGTTTTACCGCAGCGACGAAGTACACCGGCTATTTCGACGAGAAGACCTGCTACACCTACAACAGTACAGATAATCGATTCGAAGAGGCGGCCACCAAGGCGGCCTATGGAGACACTTGTAGCGGCGGCAACAAATACGACGGGAACTTGCTGAACTACATCACCTTTCGCCGATTCGACGCGGTGAAAAAGGCCATGATCGGAGGCGATTGTTACACGCCCAGTGGGGCCGTTCGCGATGCCAACGGGCTCTGTAACCCCTACGGGACTCCTTCGAAGAAGACCGTCAAGTCTCAAACCAAGTTCTCAGGTTCTGGAACCCACCACATCACGCCGGGCCTACCGCGCACAGATTCATCCTGCAGCACCACGAGCAACACCAGCTATTGCGGTCGACTTCCCAGTACTGTCGCTCTGGGAGGCAATGGGAGTTACCCCAACAACATTTATTTTCACCTCCGGGGGGGTACCGACGGGGCACAGGGCAGCTTTTGCGTTGCGCATAGCAGCACAGCGCTTTCGAACTCCAGCACGGACTGTAATGTGGCGTCCGGATTTAGCGAGACCAAAC
>DATHTZ010000170.1:0-6272 GCA_035462675.1 Nitrospiraceae bacterium
GTCATTTTTGGCGGAGCCGGTGACTCGTGCCGGCTTTGTTTGACCTCTCCCAGGACCGCAGTCTGCCCGCTGATTTTTCGGTCATTGCAGTGGATCGCGTGGCCGTGAGCAACGAAATGATGCGCCGGCGTCTCCACGCCGGCGTCAGGAAGTTCGCGCGCCACGGAGTGGTGAAACGCGGCGCATGGCGCGAGTTTGCCAGACATCTCCACTATCAGCAGGGCGATTTCAAGACGCTTCACACGTATACGGTGTTAGGAGAGCACTGTGCGATGCTGGAAATGGAATGGGGTACCAAAGCCCATCGCATCTTTTACATGGCCACGCCGCCGAGCCTGTTCGGTGAAATCCCAAAATACCTTGGCAAGGCCGGGTTGGCGCGTGACCGGGAATGGACAAGGATTGTGGTTGAGAAACCGATCGGCTATGACCTGGAATCCGCCCGCGCCTTGAACGCCATTCTTGCCGCCAATTTCGAGGAATCCCAGATCTTCCGCATCGACCATTACTTGGGCAAGGAGACGGTACAGAACATTCTGGCATTCCGGTTTGCCAATCCACTTTTCGAGCCGCTCTGGAACCGGCGGTATGTGGAGTATGTGACCATCACGGCCGCTGAAGAGGTGGGGATCGAACATCGGGGGGGCTATTACGACCACGCGGGCGCGCTGCGCGACATGGTGCAAAATCACCTGATGCAACTCCTGTGTCTCGTGGCCATGGAACCGATGGTCTCGTTCAATGCCGATGAGATTCGCAACAAGAAAGTGGATGTCCTTCACGCCGTGCGTCCGATTCACCCGGACGCCGTCCATCAACACGTGGTGCGCGGGCAATACGGCCAGGGGTGGGTCGGCGGCAAGAACGTGCCTGGGTATCGCGACGAAGAGGGCGTTCCGCCTGATTCCCAAACTGAGACGTTTGTCGCGCTCCGGCTGTTCCTCGACAACTGGCGCTGGCAGGACGTGCCGTTCTACCTCCGCACCGGGAAGCGGCTCACCCGGCAGGCCTCGGAAATTGTCATCCAATTCCGCAGCGTGCCGCATCAGTCGTTTCCACCCGAGGCCACGCTCGATTGGCAGCCGTCCCGTCTGACGATGTCCATCCACCCCGACGAGGGCATCGTGCTGCGCTTTCAGGCCAAACACCCTGGGTCCAAAATGCACCTGCGGTCGGTGGAGATGAAGTTCAATTACCGGGACACGTTTGCCGCCCGGTCGCCGGACGCGTATGAGACCTTACTCTGGGACGTCATGAAGAATGACGCCACGCTGTTCATGCGCGCCGACCAGGTGGAAGCCGGCCTGGCGGCTGCTGATGCCGGTGCTTGAGGTCTGGGCGGTGGCGCCGCCCGGTGATTTCCCCAATTACACCGCCGGCACGTGGGGGCCGCAGGATACGCAAGGGCTGCTGGCTCAAGGGCACAGTTGGCCTCTGCCGACCGAATTGGTGCGACAGCGGAAGAAGAAGGAAAAGAATTCGTGACTCGCACAAGGCGCTCCTCGAGTGTTGTACCCGCGATACACTGGCGAGGCTGGAACTCAGGAAGACTCTTCCTCAGCAGGCAAGACCTTCACAATATCGAGTGGTTCGAATAATTCGCCTTCTGCCACTCTTAATCAGCAGGCTGTAGGTTCGACCCCTACACGGCCCATCTAATACTTCAACCACTTACACCATTCGTCGCCAATGCCGGCCCCTGCCGTTCGTGCCATGTGATGGAAGTCGTCTGTCTTCTTGAATAGATCGATCAGCTGAACAAGCAGTCTAGGCATACCGGAAGATCGGGGAGCCGCGAAGCAAGACGATGCAGGCAAGAGCGAGCAGTCCGTGGGGCATCAATCAAGGATCGAGAAGTCGATCGGCTTGAAGCGCCCATTGTTCGAACCTTCAGCAGAGCAGGCTGTCAGGCCACATACCATGTCCATCTCGGCCCGCAGGTCAATGTGGTCGCCCGACTTTGACATGGGCACGCCGACAGTCAACTTTCCCTGCTGATCGACCTTGACGTTCATGAAGATGTTAAATGTCGTCGAGATCTGGCATCCTGATATACCGTGCCTTTTCAACGATTTAAGCAGGTTTTCGAAACAGCTCGGATGGTAACCCTTGTGTTTGTACAGGATTTCAAACATCTCTTGGCTGCACGGTGTCAGTAGGAAGTCGTGCAGGCCGACGGTGTCTTGGATGATGGTGAACATCGGCTTGCTGTTGTTGGCGTAGAGGATGTCACTCGTCGTCAGGTAGATCCGGCTCGCATAGTCCAGCGAACGACCTGACGACAGTCGGCAATCGTGATCGTGCTCGTCGAGGGCGAACAGGTCAGATACCTGCTCGCCTAGGGGATCGACCACGCGCAACACCTGCCCACGCTTGATTGTGAAGGAACAGCCGCTCTGTGGCGCAATACGGGTGAACTGCTGGGTCGGCATGTCTCATCCTTTTTTGTGTGCGTGGAACGGGCACGGCCAATTGTCTGAAACTGCCCGGCCGGAATATTGACTTGCCTCGGAGCTGTCGCCGAAGTTTTTCAGCATGGGGTTGATCGAGCCCTGGAACGCCATCTCGCGTGTTCGGATTATCTGCTTCATGGTCTCAAACTTTCCGCGAGCGCGCAAGCGCTCAAACTGTTCATGTAAATTGAACACCATGGTCGGATACCTGGCGGTTCGTGCTAGACGCGATGCCTTGGGGTGCATGCCGATGACGAACATCGCTCGACCGCCGATGCTAAACGAAAAATTAGTGTTGTTTGGGTCGGAGTCGACGCGCTTGTCCCAGGCAAAGAAATCTGAATCAATGGCGTGCATGGCCTGAAGCTGACCCCACAGCAGATCCTCGAAGTGCTGTTCTGATTCGATCGCGGGTCCGCGAAACATCGCGATGAAGGTAATGAGCTGGTCGTCGATGAGCGGGAATTCGTGGCAGAACTCGTACAGATCATGGCAGACGGCACGTACGGCATTGTCCCTCGCAAGTTCCGGGAATAACCCGAAACGATAGCTCTTTTGGGCGAACACCGAAATTGCCCCAGTGCACGGGTAGTAATCGCCAGCGATCTGTTGACTGAGTTGATCGTGCGCATCGATGAGTTCAGCGTCGACGGGCACGTCCGGTACCAGCGGCCTGACGACCGCCGAATCCTGGAAGGCCGCGTAGCTTGAGAACTGGTTTGCCACCGGATCCATCGACAGTGGGTTCCATAGGCCCTTATCGCGTCTGGCGGTGTCGCCGCCGTCAGTAAGTGTCGAATTTATGAGGTTTGGTTGCATGTAGAAATCACTCAAACGGATTGAGTTGGTCCTTGCGCGGCACCTTCAGGTCTGCGCGATACGCGTCCGCGGATCGATTGACGCATAAACAGAACAGGGCGCTATCCAGCTTCGACCACAGGCGTGGAAACTGGACGTTCCGTCTGCAAGTTTGGACCGTACACGTTCCGCATAGTGTAGACAGCGAAGCGTCGCGCGGATTTCAGGATCAGCATCCAATTCACCCAGCGCACGACCGGCCACAATTACGCCTCGGATCTCCACCGTCGCCGCACGGTGCCTCCGGTCGTTGAAATGTCTCGCCGGCTGCTCTGTCACAACGTTTCCCTTATGCTCCACAGCTTTTTCCATCACGTGGGCGAATACCGCTGAGAAGTTGCGCGAACCTTCCCGCTCTTCGCCTCCTGATCGGCAGGAGAGGAGCGTACGCGTTGCATCGGTTTCGCTGGACCTTAAAATCTCACAACCCCGAAAAACCACAACACCAGAACCAGCGTTACGGGAACTCCGAGTAACCATAAAATTATCGGCATGGCAGCCTCCTCGTCGAGGGCGGTTTTTGTTCGGCCGTTTGTGGGACACGATGAATATACGGTCATGTTAATCCACTGAACAGGTTGCGGGCTGGTCAATACAGCTCAGCACTGTCGTTCGCGCGCGTGTTCATTGCAGTCATAGCGGATCGGAACATGGTGTTGGCACTCAGACTCTGATCCTCGACAATTCCACGCCCTCTGATGAGCGATTGATTTCGTTTTGCAGACTGCACAGTGCCCTTTCTTTCTCCTCTCCCACGGCGGCCCGGCGGCGGTCCCGCTACAAGTCCTTTCCGCCCCTTTCGACCGTCCCCGCTTCGCGCACCCCAGCCACCATGGACGCATCACATTGCCCTACCGAGGAGGCTTCCTATGGTATCAATCCCGAAAGTCGTTGGGGTCCTGTCGTGTGGTTTGCAGTTCTCCCGATCTGGCTAGACGATTCTCGAACGGCCTAGAATCCGCAGGATTGTATCGAGAACATTTAGAATAGATTGGGGTTGGGCGAGACTAGGCGACTAATGTTCGCGTAGAATTAACGGCGGCGAGTGTGATGCCTGTTGGTTGGAGATAGCGCAGGACATTTTCGATGCCGAACCCGATGGTTAGCGCAAAGCAGATCAATAGGAGATAGAGCACAATTTGGAATACTCTCAGATTGGAAGGGTTGAAGACGCCGAACACGTGGAGGTAGATGGCCATCGATACGAGGAGATACAAGAATATTGCAGTGGCAAGGATCGTCATGTTCGGCAATCCTGGCTATATCCGTTCGCTTAGATCTGACCCGGCTCGAAACGGTCAGGGGACCTATACACCAACTGTGGGCGCAAGAAATATGGGAATCAAGCGGAATTATGCGGGATGCCATATGGACCTGACAAAGGCAAATAGTCCTACTCCGCCCCCACGAATCTCTGCGACAGCGCATCTGGTGCCTCTCGCTAGGACTTGGACTTTACCTAGGCGCCAATGCATAATGCATCAGGTTCGTGTCAGCATAGGAGGCACTTCCTTACGGGCAGAGTGCTGATGCTAGTTTATTTCTAGGAGAATACATGCCAAAGGTTCTGGTCATTGATGATGAGGAGAGCATTCGAACCCTCCTCGCCATGCGGCTCCGTCACCGGGGGTATGATGTTCTCCTCGCCGACAATGGCCAGAAGGGCCTAGAGCTATACCGACAAGAACGCCCCGACATCATTCTGCTTGATCTGATAATGCCGGAACCGGATGGGGTCAACGTCTTGAAGCAGATACGCAGTGTCGATCTCGACCAGCCAGTGATCATGTGGACGGGGGACAACACCTCTAGGACGCAACAGCAAGTCCGTGCGCTCGGAGCGAGCGAGGTCATAGTGAAAGGCTCAGCCGCTCTACATTCCCTTGAGGCCACGATAAAGCGCCTTCTGAAGACCCCGACCACCCTCCCAATCGTCGCAGCCGTGATTGAATAGTCCTGAGGGCAGAGCTATCAGTCAGTACCCGGCTCATATTTTTCGTCAAATTATTTTTGGCTGGTCACGCAAGGACAGTCTGAAGTTTCGTAGATGTGTCGTGGAGTCGATCCCGGTATTCCCTCTTGAATCCAACCCATACACTACTATTCGAGGCTTCTAGACCGCTCTTAGCTGGCTCTAACCTAGGCTTAATGCCCGGCTAATTTTGATTGGTTAAACTTGTAATCAGAATTGGAGTGTAAACCATGCGAGACCTTGGCTTTCAGATTTATTTGGCAGCGTTTATCACGTTTATTTATTCTCTGCACGCACAATACCGCGCGTCTCATGGTAAAGCGCGAGGTTGAAACGTGTGACATCCCAGTATCATCAACGATAACCTTGAGGGTGCCTGTGATGAATATAATGCGAAGGGGTTCTACCCCATTTCCACGGACAGTTGAATGAAGAGTTTCTCCCCCTGTTATTGCCGTTCGAGCCTCCGCCGCTGTCGGGGATTGTGCCAGCGCTCGATGTAATCAACGATATCCACTGTCGCCTCGGCTCTCGTCCGGTACTGACGCCGGTTCACCCGTTCCCGTTTGAGGACACCACAGCAACTTTCAGCAACGGCGTTGTCCGCACCCCTGCCCGCTGCGCTCATGCTGCCAATCACCCGATGGGCTGTCAGGAACTGTTGGTATTACTCCGAGGTGAACTGACACCCCCGCTCCGAATGCAAAATGACCGGGGTGCGGGTGGGCCGCTGCCAGATGGCCATCAGGACCGCTTGGACGACAAGCTGGCAGTTTTGCCGCGCACTCATGGACCACCCCACCGTTGGCCTGTAGCGGGGACAAGCCTAGGCCTGCTCAGGACGGCCGAGTTTTGAACAGCGGCAACACGATGTCGCACACGCGAAACCCTCGTCCGTCTGTCCCCGACTGCACGCAAGCCGAGCTGGCGCGGGCGCGTATCACTGGACTCAAGCCGGTCCCCTGGTCATCTTGTCTTAGGAAACCACG
>DATHTZ010000171.1:0-18756 GCA_035462675.1 Nitrospiraceae bacterium
GAAGAGCTGGCCAAAGGAGCGATCCTCCCCGGGCTGCTTTTTGAAGAGCTTGGGTTCACATATACGGGGCCGATTGACGGGCATAACTTCGAGCACCTGCTGCCCACCTTGGAAAATGTGCTGAAGATGAAGGGGCCGGTATTGCTCCATGTCATTACGAAAAAAGGGCTGGGCTATGAGCCTGCGGTGAAAAATCCGGTGTGGTTTCATGCCTGTCCGCCTTTTGTCAGGGAAACCGGAGCTCCGGCGAAGAAAGCGGCGAGGCCGTCCTATACGCAGATCGCCATCGAATCGTTGGTCAAGCTGGCACGAGCGGACAAGCGGATCGTCGCGATCACGGCTGCGATGTGCGAGGGGACCGGCCTCAATATTTTCGAAAAAGAGTTTCCTGACCGGATCTACGATGTAGGGATTGCCGAACAGCATGCAGTCACATTTGCCGCGGGTCTTGCGACGCAGGGCCTCCGCCCAGTGGTGGCGATGTATGCCACATTTTTGCAGCGTGCGTACGACCAGGTGGTTCACGATGTTGCCACGCAAAATCTCCCGGTGACCTTTTGCATCGATCGCGGCGGGCTGGTTGCGGAAGACGGGACGACACACCACGGCGCATTCGATTATGCGTATCTGCGCCACATGCCGAACATGGTCGTCATGGCACCGAAGGATGAAAACGAGTTGCAACATATGCTGAAGACCTGCGTCCAATATGACGGGCCTGCCTCGGTGCGGTATCCGCGAGGACTGAGTCTTGGCGTCCCCATGGATCAGGAGCAGAAGGCGTTGCCGATCGGGAAGGGCGAATTATTGTGCGATGGTACGGAGGTGGCGATCATGGCCATCGGTGTACCGGTCTCGCATGCCGTGGCAGCGGCAAAACGTCTTGAGGAAGAGGGGATTTCCACGGCGGTGGTGAATGCGCGTTTTGTGAAGCCGCTGGATCAGGACTTGATCGTCGAGGTGGCGAAGCGGGTTCGCTACGTGGTGACGGTTGAAGAAGGGTGCAAGATGGGTGGGTTCGGCTCAGCCGTGCTCGAAGCCCTGTCCGATGGCGGAGTGACGCATGTGACGACGAAGATCTTGGGGCTACCGGATTGGTACATCGAGCAGGGACCGCAGGACTTCCTGCGCGAGCGATATGGGTTGACCGCGGACGGTATCTATCAGAGCGTGAAAGAACTCATCGGCAAGACACCGGCTTCCTCGCGGGAAGAGTTCTCTCTGGCTTCATCGACCGATCGGCTGCCGCATGGGGATGAGCAGGGAAGCTGATAGAGGATGTGAGGGTGAAGGGTTAGGGGTAAGGCGAGAGTAAACGAATGCACATTACCAGACGGAAAACGCGGCAGATTCGAGTCGGCAAGCTCAAGATCGGCGGAGACGCGCCCGTGTCCGTGCAGTCGATGTGTTCGACCGATACACGCGATGTCGCGGCAACGGTCGAGCAAATTCACCAGTTGGAAGCCGCAGGGTGCGAAGTGATCCGCGTGGCCGTGCCGGACGCCGAAGCGGCGGCGGTGCTGCCCAAGATCAAAGCGGCGATGACTGTGCCGCTGATCGCGGATATTCATTTCGACCATCGGTTGGCATTGAAAGCGGCCGAGATCGTGGACTGTGTCAGGATCAACCCCGGCAACATCGGAGCCTGGTGGAAAGTGGAAGAAGTCATCAAGGCCGTGAACGAACGGGGGATTCCTTTGCGCATCGGCGTGAACGGCGGGTCGCTTGAGCGACCGCTTCTGGATAAATACGGCTGGCCGTCTCCAGAAGCTTTGGCCGAGTCGGCGCTCAATGCCGTCCACGCGTTAGAAGACGTGGGATTCACGAACATGAAGGTGTCGCTGAAGGCGTCGGATGTACACCATGCGATCGATGCCTATTGGTTGTTTGCTCATCAGTCCGACTATCCGGTGCATATCGGTATTACTGAGGCAGGAACGGCAATGACGGGGGCCGTCAAATCCACCATGGGGCTCGGATACTTGCTTTCGCAGGGGATCGGTGACACCTTGCGCGTGTCGCTCGCTGCCGATCCGGTCGAAGAAGTGAAGGTGGGGTTCGAGATCTTGAAGTCGCTCGAACTGCGCCATCGAGGGATCAATGTCATCGCCTGTCCCACCTGCGGCCGCGTCGAGATCGACGTCGTGAAGCTGGCCAATGAACTGGAAAAAAAGCTAGGCCATATTAAGACTCCGCTCAATGTCTCGGTCCTCGGCTGTGTTGTGAACGGGATCGGCGAAGGGAAGGAAGCAGATATCGGAATCGCCGGCGGAGAAGGCAAAGGCATCTTGTTCAAGAAGGGTAAACTTGTCCGAAAGGTGCCGATCGAAGAATTGATGGACACGCTCATTCACGAGGTCGAGTTGATGGCCAAAGAAAAAGATGCCGAAGGGAACGGCGAGACTATAGCCTCGCCGAATGAAGGATGGGAATCGATGACCCCCCAGTCGGATGAGTCTTCGACTCTCGGAAAAGAAATCCCTGTGCTGCCCAATCGATAGTCGTGTAATCCCTCCCTTTGTGCAACCTCTCCTGCAAAGTGTACATTGAGATATAGGAAGAAGGCCCGCTATAATGCGCGCGTGGCGCCGTACCCAAGTGGTTAAGGGAGCAGTCTGCAAAACTGCGATGCAGCGGTTCGACCCCGCTCGGCGCCTCCAAGCCGCACCGTCTATATGCGAGTTATCGGTTTGAGTGTTGCCGTATCTGCCATACAGCTTGACCCAACTGCGAGCCTCAAACATAATGACAGGCAGGCAACTGGCTTAGAGAGTTGCGTTTTTCCATTCGAGTGGAAGAAGGTGAGTGATGGCGCTGGCGTTGAAGATGGAAGTGAGCCCTGAGACGATTATCAGGGCGGTGAAGGGAATGAAGACATCAGCGAGACGAGCGTTTATGGAGAATCTTATCGCGGCGACCTCTCCGGAATATCCTCGAAGCATTCGGGACGCTCGACGAGATTTCAAGACGGGTAGGGTGAAGTCTCACGGGGAGGTCTTTGGCCTGTTAGGCGAAGGAGGATCGTAGAATGAAACTGCATGTTGTAGTTGAACAGGATGAGGCCGGCTATTATTCCGCTGAGGTTCCAGCGCTGCCGGGCTGTTTGACTCAAGGTAAAACTCGAGAAGAAGCCATTGCAAACGTAAAAGAAGCGATCGAAGGGTGGCTCGAAGTGATGGAGGCCAAGTGTGCGGGTGATGCCAGGCAAACCATCGAAGTTGTTGTCTGATGGCAGAACGCCTCAGACTGTATTCTGGAGCAGAGGCAGTGCGAAAATTTCAGCGAGCAGGCTGAACCGTCGCGAGGCAACGGGGTTCTCATGTCATGATGGTGAAGCACGATTATGAATATACCCTCTCTATCCCCCAGCACAATGAACTAGGTCCGGGTCTCCTTCGAAAGCTCATTCGCCAAGCTGATCTCACCGTAGAAGAATTCAACAGTCTCTAACCCGCGCCACGCGTAGGTCATCTCTTGCGTAGCCTCGGTGGGTCCCTGCTCCTCCGGCAAGGTCGCCGATGGCTGGCAGGGAGTGAGAGGTTCAGCAACGACCCATTGGTTCACGCGGTGTCGATTCCATGTGGGGACGACGGACCGCAAGCTGGAAGAGGTGTTGGCGTGGTTCTCACAAGCCATGGGCCCGACGCTCGCGGCCCTCTATTGTGCGGTAGGACCCGAATGGATCACCAACGTGATTCAGGCTGGATCGAGCCGCTGGAAGCCACAGCATTATCAGCTGATGAAGAAACAGACACCCAAACGCCCGTATCTCTTGAAGGCAACATGAGCTGGACTGGACCAGGAGTTTATTTTCCATTCGATATCCGCCGGCGGGGACGCGGGCGCACCATCAAGGGGGGGGTGATAGGGGGGTGTCGTACGACTCCCCCCTGAACTTCTAAGACCTCAAAGCTGCACGCTTGTTTGTCCACAACACCTGCAAAACTTGTAGCCACCAAACCCTCGGAAATTCGACCCGCCAAGACTAGGTCTCCCATGTCCTTAAATCAGATGGTTGAGAGACAAAATGACCACTCCTGTATCTATTGCCCCCGTGATACTGAGACGGGGAGTTTTCCTGCCCGCCTGGTGAAGCAAGCCTCCGAGATTGCCGCGTTTGATGGTCTGTCGCAGATGATCGGATGATAGGTGAGCAAAGCGCATTGTGGTTTTAATATCTCGATGCCCAATATCTTGCTAACCCTGAACCGATCGACCCACGCCATGATGCGATGTGACGGCGATTACGATCAACCCCGCCTAGAGCGCGAAGAGCCCTGTAAGCTGCTCCACCTACCCAAATCAGCCGAAAATGCACCGTCCGTGTAACACACGACATGCCGGTCTATCCGCATCTGCAAGCCCCTTATATTTTAGGCTAGAACGTTTCCGAGAGTTCGCGTAATATACCCGACTTTAATGCTAATAATCATGCTACTGACCTTCATGATGTCCAGAACAGAAGAAGTATGCTAACAGGCGATCGTACGCCCGCCGGAAACATGTCGTGGGCTGTGCTGTTTTTTTTCGCAGCGACCTTGGGCTTCAACGGCTGCGGCGACGGCAATAATGCGCCTCCTGCTTCCAGTGACGGAGTAGCCAGTACCACACCAGTAGCCAACGCTGGCCCCGACCAAGGCGGCAAGGCCCCGGGATCACTCATCACCCTGAACGGTAGCGCCAGCTCCGATGCCAACGGTGCTCCGCTCACATATAGTTGGTCCCTCAGCGGGCCGGCCGGCAGCGCCGCGGTCCTGGCGAATCCCACCAGCGTGTCGCCGACCTTTACCGTCGATCTCGTCGGCACCTATACGGCCCAGCTCATTGTCAACAATGGCACGGTGAGTAGCGCGCCCGATACCGTGATCATCACCAACGTCACCACCTTCCGCTCGACGCTCGCCTCAGACAACTTTAATCGCGCCGACAATGCTGACGCTGGTAGTGCCTGGGACGCCGGGTACACCGATAAAAACCCAATGGCGATCGTGTCGCAGCAAGTGCGGCCCATCGCCACCAATCCGGCCGACCCGAAATCGGCGGAAAGCTATCACGCAGTGACGCCTGGCGACGATCAGTGGTGCCAAATCACGTTGGGAATATGGACTGGATCGGAGGATCGAGAATTCGGCTGCACCTTACGCACACATGCGCCGCCCACGGTCGATTGGTACTGGTGTTATGCGCGTGCCAACGGATCCAGTAATGCGTCGATTGTCAGCCATCACACGGGCGGCGTAGGAGACATCAACCTCGCCAGTGATTTTTCTGTTATCTGGGCAGCGGGCGATAAACTCCGCTGCGAAGCCCAAGGTACAGCCCTCCGGCTCTATCGGATTCCCGCTGGCACCACGGCTGAGACGCTGCTGCTGTCCACGACGGACGACGAACGGACCAGCGGAAGGGCCGGACTCCTGCTGTGGATGGAGACGGGCGGTGATTTGTCGCACGCGGCTGCGGACGACTTTGCGATGGGCGAGCTGGCGGCCTTCGACACAGCCACCGGGGCGACGACTACCATTACGAGTGTCGATCCCACGCGGATCTCAGCGACAGATTTCCGGACGAAGGCCACGCCATAGCTTCGTCGTGCAGGTACTTCCTACACCCCATTGCATCTCAGTCTTTCACTCTTGATCATCATCAGGCGTCATTCCTGGAGCTCGGACTTCGGATCTGGAGGTTACAGGTTCCAATCGAGACATGAGAAAAATGACTCAAACCGGGAACGAGAGCCCCCGATCTATCTACCAAGAAACCCTGATCCCGGTTTTACTCCCGGTTCCACTCCCGATTTTGGTCCTGATTCAGAATCTAACCCAATCGCAGTTTGTCACAACAAGAATGATCGAACCTCTTGATTTCACTCCTCTGACGTCGTAGTCTGTCGCGATGGATCGTTAGTGGTCGTTGAGGCATCGGACGCACTGCAAAACTGCGATGCAGCGGTTCGACCCCGCTCGGCGACTCCAAACAGAGCTTGCTCGATCTGCCCGTCAAATACGCGCAGAGACATTTCAATATCGATGTGTGGCCGATGTAGGTTGACAACGGAGCCTTTCAGGAATTGTATGTCAGGGTTCATAGGAAAAGAGAATTGACGACGGCGGAAGAGGGTGTTAGAATCCGCAATGTTATCGATCTACACGTCTAGCTGCTGTTCGCAGCTGCTCATCACATAGGTAGAGAATAAAAGGAGAGAGAGGAATGGCCGTTCCACTTTCCCAGATGGCTACTGTCACGAAGTATGTACTCACCCAGAAGTTGAACCGGGTGAAGCGGTATCCGCTCGTGCTGATGTTGGAACCCCTCTTCCGCTGCAATTTGGCCTGTGCCGGCTGCGGAAAGATTCAATACCCAGATCATGTGTTGGATAAACGGCTCACGCCCGAGCAATGCTGGGCTGCGGCGGAGGAATGCGGGGCGCCGATCGTGAGCATTCCAGGTGGTGAACCGATGATCCATCCCGAGATGCCCAAGATTGTCCGCGGGCTGGTTGAGCAGGAACGGTATATCTATCTCTGCACCAATGCGATTTTGATGGAACGAAAACTCGATGAGTATCAGCCCTCGAAGTTTCTTACGTTTAGTGTCCACATGGACGGCCTCAAAGACGAGCATGATCTCGCGGTCTGCCGAGACGGTGTCTATGATGTGGCGGTGAAGGCGATCAAGGCGGCGTTGAAGCGGGGGCATCGGGTCACGACCAATACGACCCTCTTTGATGACGCCAATCCCGAGCGCGTGCGGAAGTTCTTCGATGCGATGATGGAGCTCGGAGTTGAAGGTATGATGATTTCGCCTGGGTACAGTTATCAGAAGGCGCCGGATCAGCAGCACTTTCTGAAGCGAGAGCGCACGAGAGAATTGTTTTCTCGTATCTTGGGGAATCCGAAGAAGGGGTGGCAGTTCAATCAGTCGCCGCTGTTCTTAGATTTCTTGATGGGGCGTCGGGAGTATGAATGTACCCCCTGGGGCAATCCGACCTATAACGTGTTCGGATGGCAGAAGCCCTGCTATTTGCTCCAAGAGGGCTATGCGAAGACGTTCCGTGAACTGATGGAGAGTACGGAGTGGGATCACTACGGAACAGGGCGGAATGAGAAATGTGCCGATTGCATGGTGCATTGCGGCTATGAAGCATCGGCAGTCAACGATACGTTCGGCACGTTATCCGGGTTTGGTCGGACCGTCCAGTTGACGATGCTCCCCACCTCGCGATGATAGATTCCATAACTCCTGCTCGTCCGAAGAAAAGAGCATAGAGCCTATGGCTTATAGCGTGTCCGTAGAACAGGTGCAGAAGTGTTTGTGTCCGTGCTATACGCCATTGACAATTAGCTCCGTCCTCTCACGAGATACGTTTCACGTATGACGGTCCCCCGATGACCGACACCAAGAACTACAGTAAGAGTGAAGCGGTTGGATCGCTCGAAGGTCGCGTTTTTCAGCCGGCTTCGTTCGCTGAACTTGCAGAAGCGGTGGAACTGGCGTTCGATTATCGCGGCGATGTGACGGTGTCGCTGAAGTCCGGCGAATCCCTCTTCGGCTATCTCTTCAATCGTCAAGTCAGCGGATCAGATTCTTATCTTGAGCTGTTTCCTTCCGACAGTCCGGAGGCGCGGCGCATTCGTTATGACCAGATCGCCGCCATCGCTTTCACCGGTGAGGACACGGCCACGGGGAAATCCTGGGAGGCCTGGATCGCCAAGAAGGATTCAGAGCGGCGAACCGAAGTGGACCGTGTCGCAGCTGAGGCAAGAACCCGAGGGATTCTGTAAGCGCTCTACCTGCCAATCGTATCTCTTTTTCTCTTTCCCCCTATACAATCGCGTCGGGCATGACCTTCTCCAAGTGCTTGAAAATGGGCTTGTCTCTCCGTCCAGTCGAGACGTCGGTTCGTTGACTAACAGGTAGGGGCTATGTTAAAAAATGCAGCCTTAAAATTGGCCGTGATTTTTGGTGATCATAGATTCTGTTGTGTGAGGCGAGGCAAGCGCCCAGCGACGGAAAAAGGCTCAGATCTGAGCACGTGAGGCGCAGACAGATCGCACAGAGTCAATCGCGATGGCGGGAATGGGTCATCGCCATTACCATCATCTTGGGCGGTTTCCCTGCGGTCGTTTTTGCAACACATGAAGCGGACCACCGGTTTACGGTCGAAGGGTTTGTCTGCGGGGCAGATGGGAAAAGCAGCCCGAACATAGATGTGCTTGTCAAGGATACAAAGATTTCCTATGGGCAGATCGTCAAGACAGATGGAGACGGATACTACAAGGCGGCATTTCATCTTCATAACGATAATCTTGGCGACCCGCTGCTGATTGAAGCCAATGGGCAGCAGCAACAACAGAAAGTCTCGTTTGATCCAAAAGATCTGGAGGCGGAACGAATCATTCAAGTCAACTTTGGGACCGGCTGCACACAGGACAGGAGGAGTGCTCCTCTGTGGGTGTATGTAGGGTCTGGGGCTGTGGCAGCAGCAGTCGGTGGGTTCATCGGCTTCAAACTGATTCGTTCGTGGCGGAGGCAGGAACAGAAACGAGGAAAGTCTCAGGGGAAGCAGAAGAAATAACCGAAGCGGTCCGTGGGGCTGATGTGCACCTCACTGGATCGGTGACTCGAAGTGGCGGGGAAATGCGCGTGGTGTCACGGTAAGTGCTAGGGTCGGCGCTTTTATCGGGGTGTCATCACCTCCGGTGAAAGCGTTTTTTCACCTGGTTATGAGAGTCAAGCGTCCTCGATGTGGCTAAGAAATTAGGAGTGTGTGAAGGTTATGAAGCAGATCAACGTTCCGCAGCTGGCGGTGGTATTGGGGATTGGCCTCTTCATGGCGGCATGCGGAGGAGAAGGGGGAGGGGAGGGGCCGATCGTTCCGCCGCCTCAAGCTCCTGCCGAATGGGCCGATAAACATATGCCGGCCGGTTGGTGGGCCGATGCGGCCAAACTGGAAGAGGGGCGGAAGCTCTATGTTGGCGAAACAAACCCGGATGTAAATTGTGGCAGTTGTCATGGCAAGGACGGCAAGCCGGCCAAGGCTGGCGCCCGTGATTTCCGCGTCGGCGAACGGATGAAGCTTTACTCCGATTCCGTGTGGGCCTGGCGGATTGCCGATGGGGTTCCCAATACGAAGATGAAGGGGTGGAAGAGTAAGCTGTCGGACGAAGATGTCTGGAAGCTCGTGTTGTTTGAGCGGACCTTCGGGCTGGCTGGGAAGGGATGGGACGCTGAAAAGAAGTCTTGGGTCGATGTGGCAAGTGTCTCGGCTGCTTCGGCGCCGACGGGCAAGTGAGCGCGGCCTCAATCCAGAAGCCCGTGCGATCGTACGTCAAAGAAGCCTCTCTTGCACGGACTCTCTTGGTGGTCGGTCGTTGTGTTCGCGTAATGATGGCCTAGAATGCCATGTGATGCCTGAGCCAACGGTTCGCGTCTACGGTCATGACCAGATCTTCTCATTGCCCCTGTCGGTTCTTATTGCGAAGTCATCGCACGGCTCACAGTGAAATGACGCTATTCTGTGCGACCCACAGCTCCCTGCCGCCCAAGGCCTCTGGCTACAAGGAATGAGCGGAGTCATGAGTGCGGGGACCGCGGAACTGGAGAAGCGGGCAAGCATTGGGCCTCTATCGGTGAGTCGGCTGCAAGGAAGAGAGGTCATGATAGGAGCAGATGCGTCAATGTCGGACAGCCTCCTAGCGAAAAGAGGCGTCGAAATATGATGAAAACATGGCAGCGCAGTCTGGTGGCGGTCTGTGCGCTTCTGGTGTTGTTCGGAGGAGTGGCCTATGCCCAAGCTTCTGACACGCCTTCGGTAGAGTTTCCCTATACGGGGAATCGGACCGCCGTATGGATCGTCGCCCAACTTCACACGCTATTTGGAGCGTTCATTCTGGGCGCCCCGATCTTTATCGTCATCTCGGAATGGTTGGGGTATCGGAAGCAAGACCTTCGGTATGATCGTTTAGCCAAAGAAGTAACCAAGGTGACTGTCATACTCTTCAGTATGACAGCCCTGACCGGTGGCCTGTTTATTTTCGTGCTCCTCGCGGCGTACCCACAGTTTACCACATGGTTCATTAATCAATTCTATCTCGTATTCGCGGTGATCTACCCGCTGTTGTTCATCAGCGGGACCATCGTGTTGTATATGTATTTCTACATGTGGGATGCCTGGAAGGGTGAAAAGAAGGGGCGGCATATCGCACTCGGTGTGCTGTTAAATCTCATCTGTATGATCACGATGTTTGTGATCAACGGCCCGACGTCGTTCATGAATACGCCGCCGAAGACGGAGGGTATCTCGCCACAAGATTTCCTCGTCGCCGCGACTTTGTGGGACAAGATTGCGAACCAAACTTGGATGCCGCTCAATCTTCACCGGATCGACGGGAACGTGGCGTTCGGAGGATTTGTAGCGGGCATGATCGCCGCGTATATGTATATGGGGGCGAAAAATCAAGAAGAACGGGCCTATTACGATTGGATGGGCTTTGTCGGAAATCTGATCGGCGTGGGTGCGATGTTGTTCCAGCCCGTCACGGGATTACTGTTGGCATACGAGATGTGCGATTACGATTTTTCCTTCTGTCCGTACATGATGGCCGACCAGCTTTCGATGTTTTTCGAAATGCAGGGAGCGATGGTCGGACTCATGTTCTTGGCCAGTAACTATTACGTATGGCTCAGCATGAAACGCATTGAGGGGGTCGAAAAGGTCCGCATGACGATCCTATTTCCCGTCGTGATGGTGGCGTTTCCCTTTGTCATGATCGCGGTGATGATGCACTATTGGATTCCCGACCCGATGTCGTTGGCGTTCCTCCTGCCGTTGGTTCTCGCGCCGTTTCTTTTCGGTCGATTCATCCCGATCACGGTGTCTGCACGGACTGTGATCAAAATCGGCTTCTTGATGGTCATCGTGGGCGATGCCATCTGGGTCACCCCCCACGGGTTCGCGGCCACCGGCGCCAAGATGGTAGCGGAGCTGGAGCTACCGGAGGCTTGGAACTTCCTGGGGGGAATGCCGGCCAAACTTTCCGCGATATTCACGTTGGCATTTGTCACGATCGTCAACTATGTCATGTATAACCGAGCGATCAGGCAGGGCACAATTATCTGGGGGAAAATCGATTTCACCGCCCAGTTCGTGTTGATCTTCCTAGCCTTCACCTCAATCTGGACAATGGGCTTGATGGGCGCCGTCCGCTCGCTGGTGCGAAAGTACTTCCACACGTATAATTTGATGCCCGACTTCTCCGCGGAGTCGTTCACGCCGACGTTGTCGTATTCTGCTTGGTGGATTACGGGAATTACCGTCGTCTTTTTCACCGTGGTAAGTTTCGCCGTGATCGTGGCCCTTCGGCCTTCCGATTCGAAGGGGCATGTACCCGAAGGCAGTCCTGTCCCTGCCCGGGCCAAGTAACCAGGGTGCAGAACTTGGACGAGCAGGCCGAGGAAAGATTATGTAGTACACTGGAACTTCACTGGTCCGCCCATCTGTGCTAACGGGGAATGCCATGCAGGATGCTCAAAAAGGCTGTCCAGCAAGGCCGCAGCGAGCGAAGAGGCGAGGCGTACGCTTCGGTCGTTGAGCCTCTGAGCGATGCGAGAACGATGCTGGCGGACTTTTTCAGTATCCTGCTAAGGAACAAGAGTCTGCATGGGGAACGTCATTAAGAAGCTGTCGATCGGTCTGGTGGTGGGTGGCGCACTTGTCGGCCTCGCGAGAGCGTTCGAGTTTCCCTTCATTTTTCAGATGATGTTCTTCGGTCAGTCGCTGTTCGGGGCTGCCGTCTTCATATTGTTGGACGCGCCATCGGTCAGGACCATGAGTGGGATGAAGTCCGCGATCGCCATCGTGGTGTTCTACAGTGTGTTGTGCACGGTGTTCGTTTCCGGTGCCTCGATGTGGCCGCAATTCGATCCCGAAGATGAAAAGGGGAAGATCGCCAAGATATTGGCGCCCAAACGGGCAGCAACTGAACAGGGAAAGGCCGACGAGTTGATTGCGCGAACGAAGGCGCTCGATGAGCAGGTGAAGGCCTTAGAGGTGCGGCTCATGGCACTGGGCGTGGATCATCAGATGGCGAAAGCGGCGCCGGTCGGCGCTCCCCCGGTTGTGGCCAAGGCGGCAACCGGAGACTTTATGAAGGTCGGTGAAGAGCAGTGGCAACTCCATGAATGTTACAACTGCCATAAGCTGAAGGGTGAGGGGGGAAAGAAGCGCGGCCCGGAGTTGGACAACATCGGCTCATATCTCACGGCCGCCGAGATTAAGCAGAAAATTTTCTATCCCAAGAGCTATATGGCCGAGGGATTCGAAAAGGAATGGGAGAAAGGTAAGATGCCGGACAAGTTTAAGGACGTCATGGAGGACAGCGACGCCACGGCACTTGCCTCCTGGCTGAGTACATTCAAGAATACCTCCGTGAACACGCCGAAGCCGATTAAGAAGATGTAGCATGCAGCCTCAGCTGAAATCGAAAGTCCGTTGCGCGGACCGAGAAGTCGGAGAGGTGTCCAAGGTCATCATGGACCCGCTGTCCCATGAGGTCAGCCATCTCGTCGTGTCGATGAACGGCGCGGGGGAGCGGCAAGTACCGATGGGTGCGGTGCAAGCCGTCACGGACGATCTGGTGCAACTGCGGTCGTCCTCGTCAGAAATCCTGGGCATACCACCCTTCAAGCGTGAGGATTATGTCACACTGCACGAAGTAGAAATCCCGGGCCTTGAGAGGCATATTCACGTCACGCCGGGCGAAGTCCTGGTACCGTTTCCTGAGCTGGAGCGGAACGTCAAACGGCGGACATTTTTTGCGAACTTGACCTACGTCACGGGACTGTTTATCGGATTGCCGTTGGTTTACCCCGTGCTGAAGTTTTTAATGAAGCCGATGTATGCGTCGCTTGACAACGGGTGGCTGAAGATCGGCAACACTGGAAAGGTGAAGGGAGACGATGTCGGGGTCCAGTTTCAATATAAACGCAAGGCCAAAGAAGCCTATATGCCTGAAGCGGAGATCGAGAAGAATGTGTGGATTGTCAGGGCGACTTCATCGGTGCTGGAAAAAGTGTATCAGGGAAAGGATATGGAATTCCGGGATGCCACTGGGAGGGCCGTCTGGACTAATAAGAAGGACATGCCCTACCTTGCATTTTCCGGTAAGTGCCCCCACCTCGGTTGCGCCTACAAATGGCGAAAACACAAGGTACTTGGACAAGTCTTTCTCTGCCCCTGCCACTTGAGCATCTACGATGCATCCGGCAAGGTGCTGGATGGCCCCGCCCCACGCCCTCTCGACTTGCTGCCGATTCAAGTGTCCGCGAACGGAGATGTGCAAATCATCGATATGGAATTCAAAGCTGGGACGAAGTCCCAAACGCGGATCGTATAGATGAGTGACACCCCTTCTGCCGGCGCGCAGCCAACGGTCGCCGAAAAGGTCTTCGCCTTTGTCGATGAACGAGTCGGACTGAAGCTGCTTGCCGCCAAGATGCTCAATGAGTCAGTCCCCGGTGGCTCTCGCTGGGCGTATGTCTTCGGGTCTATTCTGTTGTTTATCTTTATCATGCAGGCGGTCACGGGCGTACTGCTGATGTTCTACTACGTGCCCACTGCCGACCATGCCTATGCCAGCACCCAATACATTCTTCACGACGTCGATTACGGCTGGTTTCTGTTGAGTTATCACTTCTGGGGCTCTTCAGCCATGGTCCTCTGCGTGTTTGCGCATATGTCCCAAGTCTTTCTCTGGGGCGCGTATAAGAAACCGCGTGAACTCATCTGGCTGGTTGGGTTGGCACTATTTGCCCTCGTGATGGGGTTCGGCTTTACGGGCTATCTGCTCCCATGGGATCAGCGAGCCTATTGGGCCACGACGGTCGGCGTCGAAATTGTGGATAAGATGCCGGTGTTGGGAGATTTCTTGGCGCGTTTCCTCAAGGGAGGTGCGACCCCCGGACAGATGACCTTGAGCCGGTTCTTCGTCATTCACGTCATGGTGCTCCCTGCATCCCTGATTGCGTTGGCCGGGTTACATCTCTTCCTCTTTCGATGCGCGGGACCGGCTGGTCCATTCCGGGGTACGCCGACTGAGCTGAAGGCGAAGACCGACTATTTTTTCCCACGTCAGATTTGGAAGGATGTGGTCGGGATGGCGGTGGTCTTTGCCTGCATCAGCGCGATGGCCGTCTGGGAGCCGGTGGTCTTGTTGGAAGAGGCGACGCCTGACCCGGGCGATTATCACCCTGAACCGGAATGGTACTTTTTGTTCATGTTCCAACACCTACGGCTGAAGATGTTTTCCGGAGAATTTGGACAGTTTCTCGCTTCGATCGCATTGCCCGGCGCCCTTGGAGTTGTGCTGATATTGTTGCCCTTCTTCGACCGCAACCCTGAGCGGAATATTTTCAAGCGCCCTCTTGCCCTGATCGGATGGGTGGTACTCACGGCTTCGATCCTGCTTTTCACAGTGTCTGCCATTATCAATCGAGACTTTTTGGATTAGCAGGATGCTGAAACAGTCGCTCTTCTCACCCACCCGACCCCTGCAGCTACTTTACCCGCCCGCCCTGAGGTTGCCAAGACAGCCTTTCTGCCCAGGGACGCGCCTTTCACCAGGCGGCAGACTCGACATCCGTGAAGCGTATCTCGAGAGGCGTCGGTTATTTGTGGGTTCATTCGGACGTCTCACGTGTTACGTTGCACCTTTCACAAACGGCAAGGATGGACTTTCCCCACAGCGTTGGGTCCGTGCATGAACGATCACATCTCTCCCACAAAGCTTGGGTTCGGTATTCTCTGGTCCGCCTTCTGGACCGGCTTGCCCTTCAAGCTGGCCTTTGTCCTGCTGTTCCTGGCGTTCGGGATCGTGAATTTTGAAAGTGGAATTGGACTCGCCTTCTTGATGCTCTTGGCGAGTCCGATCACGGTGTTCGCGCTTCCAACGATTGCTCTGGGATTGGATTCGCACATCGGTGAAGGTGTCGGCATCGTGTTGCTGTTCTTGTTGTCGATTCCCATCGACATCTGGGCGCTGGGGATCGTAGGACGAACATTTTTCCTCGAACGGTTGCGGCGCGAACCGCCAGGCGGGTTAGGGCTGACGCTCTGGTGGAAGTGTGCATTGGTCGGCGCCATCTATGTGCCGATTCTCTGGGTGGCTCAGAGTGCGATTACTGAAGCCGCGATCTCTGCGGCCCAGTCGATACTCGAAGCGGATTATCTGAAAGGAGTTCCTGTAGCGGAGGGAATCAGTATTAAACTGACCCTCTGGAGCACTGTGGCCACCGGGACGCTGCTGTTGTTGTTCGTGATCGGTTTCTCCATCGTGGGACGGGTAATCCGAGGCACGGTGCAGTCGGCAGCTCATGCGCCGGATAATTTTCAAGGACTGATTACTCGCTGGGATCTGATGCGGGTGCCGGTGGATCAGACATGGATGCTGGCAGGCTTGTCCGGCGTCGCCGTGGTATTGTCACTTCTGTTCTGGTTTTCTCTCCCGGTGTTTACCCCCCACCCGCACGATTGTTGCAAGAAGCCTGAAGAGAAGACCGCCCCTCCGTTTAAACCTCTTGAGACGCTCAATAAAAATGAAAAAATGGTCGCCCATCTTGCAGACCAGGTCGAATTGCTGGTAGAACAGCGGGCGAAAACTGAACTGGAAAAGGGGCGAGGCAAGAAAAAAGGCAAGGTAGGTAAAGAAGAAGTAGTGGGAGAACCGGAAGCAATAGAAACGGCCCCGGCTGCCGCCATGAACCCGTAACATGGGAGATGATGAGGTGAGGGCAATGCAACATCAGGGTGGATGGATTCAGAGGCTTCTCCGGAGCGGCAGCGAGTACGGAGGGGCGCTCTTGGGACTCGTAATCGCAGCGGGCCTTTTCAGCCTTCCCGCGCTGGCGTTTGGGGCAGACGTCGCACCGGCAGCCCCGACCGAGTATCGTGACATTCCCTACGTCGGCAGCCGGAACGTCATCTGGGTTATCGCGCAGCTCCATTTGCTGCTCGCGGGATTTGTGCTGGGTGTGCCGATGTTTGCCTGGGTATGCGAAGTCGTGGCCTGGAGGGGCGGCGAAAAGCGCTACGACAAACTCGCCAAGGAATTCACCAAGCTCCTGACCTCCGCCTATGCCACGACGGCGCTCTTCGGCGGAATTCTTTTGTTCCTGCTGATCTCGTTTTATCCCAAGTTAATGAACTACTTGACCGATATTTTCTTCCCGTCTTTTATCCTCTATTGTCTCCTCTTCCTGGTCGAGACCGCAACGCTGTACCTCTATTGGTATGGTTGGGATTCGATGCAAACCGGGGGAAAGAAGACATTTCACATTTTCCTCGGTTTCATGCTGAACTTCTTTGCCTTCTTCATCATGATTGTGCCGAACTCTTGGGCCACGTTCCAGGCCAGCCCCGTCGTGATTGCCGAGGGGACGGATATGGCGCGAGCCTGGGCCGCGACATGGAATCCGACCTGGTGGCCGGTCAACATTCACCGGATCATCGCAAACGTGGTGCTGGGCGGCTATATCTGCGGCGCATATGCCGGGATTCGCTATCTGTCTGCTAAATCCCCGGAAGAACGGGATCACTACGACTGGATGGGCTATGTCGGAAATTTCATCGGTGTCTTCGGTCTGTTGGCGCTCCCGTTTGCCGGCTACTGGCTCATGCGAGAAATTTACCAATACAATCAGCAGATGGGCATCACGCTGATGGGAGGCTTCCTCTCTTGGCTGTTCATTCTGCAAGCCATGCTCATCGGGGTGCTCTTTCTTGGGTCGAACTATTATTTCTGGCTAGGGATCACCTATCGCATCCCCGGGTCTGCGTTGAAGTACCGGAAGCCGATGTTGGCGATGCTGGTGGTTCTTCTATTGTGTCTGGCTGTCTGGATGACCCCCCATTCGCTCGTTGCGAGTTTGGAAGAGGCGGCAAAGATGGGAGGGTCCCACCATCCGCTTCTGGGAGTCCTCGGTGTCATGTCGGCAAAAATGACCGTCTCGAACTTGATGATTCTTGTGACGTTCATGAGCTTCATCATGTATTGGCGGGCCGGCAAGCAGGATACAGCCGGCTGGGCGAGGATCGCCAAAGCGATCATGGGCGCCGTGCTGGTTCTTGCGGGCATCGCCGTGATCATCCTCGGCGTGTGGGGGTATTTCGTTCCTGCGATCATTCGCATCAATTATTTCTCGACGTCCCAGGTGTTGATCGTGATCGGTGTCATGTTGACCATCACGCCGCTGACAGCCTTGCTGCTCAAGAGCGCCAAGACCACGACGGAAATGGTCTGGGGTAAGATGCCTCCGCGTGCCGGGTACTCCCTCGTCCTCAATGCGGTCATGGTCATCCTCCTGATGACGCTGATGGGGTACGCACGGTCGTCCTCTCGTGTCCATTGGCATGTCTATGGGGTAGTCCGCGATACGTCGCAATACGCGTTTTCACCGGCGCTCGGCTATGCGTCAGGGATCATGGCCTTATGCACGTTCTTTTTCTGTATGTTGGTTGCCTTCATTTTCTGGGTGGCCACGATGGGCGATAAGGCAAAAGCGGCCACTGAGCCGAAGAAGGCAGAGTTGCCGCATGGTATGCCGGCGATGGCAGGCGCATCGAGTGCGCTCGATAAGCCGAACGCACATTGATTCATTGTGAATGATGAATACTGAGTTGATGTTCCATTCATCATTGAACGTTCAACATGGACCATTCCGCACGGAAGGGTGATTATGAGTGAAGTAGCCAGATTGCAATTGATTTGTCTCTCGGTGGTAGGGTGCGGGATTCTAATCCTGCTCTTTATTCGCTCTGTATTCCCGCGGGTCATCGGATTCGTCGCGATCGTACTCGGCCTCTTCATGCTCACGGCGCTGGCGGTGCCACAAATGGCGTCGTTGCCGCCCGTTGAGGAGAAATTCGACATTGCCACGGTCAAAACGCCAACGGACATGGCGGCGATTGGGCAGAAGATTTTCTTCAGTAAGGGCCAATGTGCGCTGTGCCACACGATCGGCCCCAGCGAATCGGCCCGCTGCCCGGACTTGAAGGGGATCGGGGCGAAACTGAGCCGTGAGTTTCTCTATGAAAGCCTGACGCAGCCGCAGGCCTACATCTATAAGGACTATCGCCATGAAGGCCTGCCGAAGGAGTATCCGGCTCAGATGCCCGCCATCAATAAAAACCCGATCGGGCTATCCAGGAACGAGATTCTCTCGGTCATCGCATTCCTGCAGCAGATGAGCGGCGAACCGATTTCTATCAATCCATCTGAACTGGAAGTACCGGGACAGGCGCCTGCCGCTCCGGTGAAGGCAGCTCTGTCCGGTCCGATGGCCGTGGCGCAAGCGCACTGAGGAGGAACGTATGGGGCCGTTGATCAAGCTGATTTTGTTGAATGTCATCACCTATTTGATTTTGAAATTTGTCGTGCCCAATATCCCTGGCTCGGCTCCGCTGCCGGCCAGTTTGGTGTTTCTTTACATGCTGCTGACGACGTCGGGGTTTCTCATCCTTGCCACAGTGAGCGCGGAGTCCAAAGAAGATTTTTGGGGCCCGATACAACGTTTCTTGGTTGGAGAAGGTATTGGGGGGCTGCAAGCATTACGGTACGGTGTCCTGATTCTATTCCCTTTACTGGTTGGCTGGCAAACCTATAACAGTACGGCGGTCAGCAATGCGCCTCCTGGCGAAAACAGGACCATTCATCCGGCTCCGCCAGGCGAATATGCCGGCTTGTCGAATCCGGTTCCAAAGAC
>DATHTZ010000172.1:0-2035 GCA_035462675.1 Nitrospiraceae bacterium
CTGTGCGCATCGAACGATAGATGCGCTTCCTCCAAGCTTGCCCGTTATCACTCTAAGGATGGGGGCTGATTGATCTTCCACTGCGCGCAGCTTTCTCACCCGCCCACCCACTGGCACGCCGAGACGTGCCATTAGCCCAGCGAGGGCCTTCTGATTCCACAACTTCCCCAGAGGGAGTAGGCAGATTGTTCTTCACTGCGCGCATCGGACGAGCACATTCTTATCGTGCGCGTTCTGCGAGCAAGAAGAACGGTCAGCCTGCTCCCTCGAGTCATTCTGAGGCCGCGCGTTGCGCGAGCACAGAAGATCATCGGCCTCCATCCCCTCCTCTGTTCTGCGAGCAAGAAGGGCACCTGGCCACTTCCCGCTCCCTTTTTCAACATCCTCATTCGCCGCTACCGGCCATGTCGTCGATCAGCGGCCTATTAATGTCGGTGCAACCGAAGCAGATGGTGTCAAAAAGGGTATCGGCATCCGCGACAAAATTCTTCTCGTCGGTGAGTTTATCGGCAATGACCTGGGCGTAGCAAGTCTCGCAGAGCATCATCAACCCGCGCGATACGCCTACTGTTTTTCTTCCTGTGCTCCCAGCCATAATGTCCTAGACCGACCCTTTCTGCCTCGCCAGCCAAAAATCTTCAGCTTCGAGATCGATCCCGCACACAGCACATTCGAAGATCTTCTCGTCAGCCGGAAGTTGGATTTCCGTCCGATCGATTCGCCCACGACAGACATGATAGAACCGCCCGCGCGCGTCTTCGTCATCTAACGGATCGCTTTCATATATCAGCACCATCGGCCTATTCTCCTCTCAAGGAAATTGAAGTATACCGGTGGACAAGATCGATCCGCAACGGCCAGGCATCTCTGCTGCGTAGGTGGTATGAAAAAATAGCAAGTGGGCAAAAAGCCTGTCCAGCGCGGCCGCAGCGAGCGATGAGGCGAGGCGTACCCTTGCGGTACGTTGAGTCTCTGAGCGATGCGAGAACAAAGCTGGCAGGCTTTTTCAGCATCTTGCTAAACTTGGAATTGGGCGTCGTAGAGCCTGGCATACACCCCTTCATGCCCGATCAACGTCTCGTGCGTCCCGTCTTCGACGACTCGCCCGTGGTCCACCACAATAATGCGATCCACGCCATGAATGGTGGAGAGGCGATGCGCAATGATGATCGTCGTCCGTCCTTTCGTGAGATCGTCCAGCGCCTCCCGAATCTTCACCTCGGTCTCCGTGTCGATATTGGACGTGGCCTCATCGAACATGACGATCGGAGGGTCTTTCAGAATCACACGGGCGATCGACACACGCTGCCGCTGCCCGACAGAAAGCTTGACGCCGCGCTCCCCGATCCAGGTATCGTACCCGTCCGGAAGAGCCATGATGAAGTCATGCGCACGGGCCACCTTCGCCGCCGCATCGACCTCGTCCTGCCCTGCCAAGAGGTCACCGTACAGAATATTCTCTCTCACCGTGCCATTGAACAAGAACGGCTCTTGCTGAACCAGCCCGATTTGACTTCGAAGAAAGGCCAAGGGTAACTCGCGAATATCGTACCCATCGATGGTGACAGCTCCCTCCGTGACATCGTAAAACCGCATCAGCAATTTGAGCGTCGTGCTCTTGCCCGCTCCGCTCGGGCCGACCAGCGCGACTCGCTCCCCCGCTTGAACGGATATCGTGATATCGGTCAAGATGGGCGAATCGACTCGATAATGAAACCCGACGCGATGAAAAGCGACTTCTCCTCGCAATCGAGTGACTGGTACGTGAGCGTCCGGGCGATCCTTGACCTCGGGAACGAGATCGAGCACTTCGAACACCCGTTCACTTGCAGCCAACGCGTGTTGCAGCATGTGATTGACGGAGTGAATCTGATTGATCGGCACATAGAACAACGCAAGATACGAGATGAACATCACGAGTTCGCCCACGGAAAGACGATGCTGCAAAACCTCGGCGGTGCCGAACCAGAGCACCAGAGCCCCGCCAAGACTCCCGATCAGCATCATGCCCGGGGAGTAGTAGGACCAGAGGTAC
>DATHTZ010000173.1:0-3745 GCA_035462675.1 Nitrospiraceae bacterium
CAGTACGCGCCTAATCCGAAAAATACTCCTTGCCCCAAACTCAAAATTCCGGTGTAGCCCCATATGAGATCGAGCCCAAGAGCCAGAATCGCAAAGGCGAGGAATTTTCCGAATCGATTCAGGCTGAAATCGGAGAGGTGGAACCAAGAATCTTCCGGCGGCAAGACGTTCAGGAGAGGCATGACAAAGAGCAAAATGGCGCCGACAACCCAGAAGGCCAGACCTCCGCCGCGATTCGTGTCTGTTGCTCCGTCACTCATGGTCTTCCCTGTTCTCTGTTGGGGGCAGGCACCGCTGCAGACGGCGAGGCCAGTTCCCCCTCAATCGGCACTCCGTCCCTTCATCGCAAACAGTCCAGACGGCCGCCACTGCAAGAACAGAATCACCATCACGAGGATGAAGACCTTGCCGTACACGGCGCCGAAGCTTGGCTCGATCAGTTTGTTCAACCCGCCGATCCCCAGCGAGGCCACGATCGTTCCGGCCAGCTTCCCGACCCCGCCTGTGACCACCACCATAAAGGCGTCGACAATGTAGTTCTGACCGAGACCCGGGTCGACATTTCCGACCATCGTGAGGGCCCAGCCCGCGATGCCCGCCAACCCTGACCCGAAGGCAAAGGTATAGGAGTCGACTTTTCTGGTTGGAATGCCGAGACAAGCGCTCATATTTCGATTTTGAGTCACCGCCCTCACGCGTAACCCGAGATTCGATTTAAAGAGAGCGAAATAAATCCCAAGCACGCAAACGATCGAAAGCGCGATGATGAACATTCGGTTATACGGCAGGTAGACTCCGACCATCACTTGCGCGCCGCCCCTGAGCGGCCCTGGTGCGACCACGGCCGTAAGATCGCCGAAATAGACCCGGGCCGCCTGCATGAGGACCAAGCTCACTCCCCAGGTCGCCAACATGGTTTCAAGCGGACGCCCATAGAGAAACCGGATGACCGTCGCCTCCAGCAGGAATCCTGAGCCGGCAGCCGCAAGGAAAGCGACCGGCAACGCCACAGGAAAATACCAGCCGAATGCATCGGACGAAAACCAGGCAGTGAAACATTGCTGCGTGACAAACGTCGCGTAGGCGCCGACCATCATCAACTCGCCATGGGCCATATTGATGACGCCCATCAAACCGAAGACGATCGCCAGGCCCAACGACATGATCAGCAGAATCGAACTGAGGCTGATTCCGCGGAAGACCGTTTCAATCGCGTTCGCCCAGTCGCCCCAGGTTTCAATGCTGTGGATCGCGGCGCCGGCGGCCTTTGCCACCGCCTTCTGCGATTCGGTCGCCTCAGCGCCGGTGCCGGCCACGACCAGTTGCTTCAAGGCCGGCACTGCGTTCTGACTATAGAGTTCGCCGAGCTTCTCGGCTGCAGCAGACTTGATCGATGGATCGTCCGATGCGAGTTTGATCAGTGCCGAAGACTCTTCCATCGTGTAGCGCACCCACTTATTCGACTCATTCACCTTGGCGGCATCCAGCCACGGAATCGCCGAAGGATTACCGGATGAGCCGAGATCCGTCGCCGCCGAACGACGAACGTCGCTGTCAGGGCTGGCGAGTTTCGCTCGATTCTTGAGGAGATCCATAAGCGGCTTGATGGCTTGCCGGATGCTACGGTCTGCATTGGCTCGGATCGCTTCCAGCCGCGGAACCAGGCTGACATCCCCCTGATCGGTCAGCACACGAATGGCTGCGTCACGGAAGGATTCGTCTTCGCTGGTCACCTGGGTGAGGGCTTGCTCTATTGGAGAAATATGAGGAGCGGCAGCAGACTCCTCCACTGCGATCGCCCAGCTCTGTCCGGAGAACAAGAGGAGCCCGACGATACCGACTGTTGCCACGGTGCGACCTAGAGAAATGATCATGATGGTGAACTGTCCTTTCACAAGACACACGAATGACGAAGACCTCTCGTCCCGTCAACCGAACTTCTCGCACACATTAGAGGGAGCTGCTGAGCGGCCCCCTCTAATGTGACGTACTATTTTTGATAGGTCCCTTGATGACCGACCCAGTCGCAACCCTTGTCCGGATTCGTATATTCGCTCCAGGGTTCCGGCTTCACCAGTCCCTTCGAACGGGAGACCACCTTAAACTGCCCATCCGCCAAGATCTCACCGATGAGCACCGGTCTATAGGTGTGGTGATTGGCGGCATCCATCATGATCTCGCCGCCAGGCGCCAAGAACTTGCTGCCATAGACCGCCTTTCGGACCTTGTCGACCTCGGTCGACGCGGCCTTCTCAACAGCCTGCTTCCAGATATAGACCCCAAAGTAGGCCGCTTCGATCGGATCGTCCGTGACCCGCTTGTCGCCGTCCGGAAGATTGTTCTTCTTGCAGTAGGCCTTGAAATTCGCCACGAACTGCTTGTTCTGCGGCGTATCGACGCTTTGATAATAATTCCAGGCCGCCAGATGACCGACCAGCGCGGACGTGTCCATTCCACGCAACTCGTCTTCCGCCACGCTGAAGGCCATGATCGGGGCATCCTCGGCCCGCAAGCCTTGATTCGCAAATTCCTTGTAGAACGGCACGTTGCTGTCGCCGTTGATCGTGCTGATCACGGCGGCCCCTCCGCCGGCGGCGAATTTCTTCAGTTTGCCGCAGATGGTTTGGTAGTCCTGATGGTGGAATGGCGTGTACTCTTCCATGATCTTGTCCACTGGGACTTTCTTCGCGAGCAGCATCGCCCTCAGGATTTTATTGGTGGTGCGGGGATACACGTAATCGGTCCCGAGCAGATAGAACTTCGTGAATCCGCCGCCTTCTTTACTCATGAGGTAATCTACCGCAGGCACGGCCTGCTGATTCGGAGCCGCGCCGGTGTAGAAGACATTGCGCGAACACTCTTCTCCCTCATACTGCACGGGATAGAACAGCAAACCGTTGTTCTTCTCGAAGACCGGCAACACCGATTTGAGACTGACCGAGGTCCAACAGCCAAAGGTGACCGAAACCTTATCTTGCAGCAGCAGCTGCTTGGCTTTTTCGGCAAAGAGATCCCAGTTCGAAGCTGGATCGACGACGACCGGCTTGATCATCCGGCCCATCACCCCGCCCTTCGCGTTGATTTCTTCGACTGCCATCATGACGGTGTCTCGCAACGACACTTCGCTGATCGCCATGGTGCCGCTGAGCGAATGCAGGATGCCGATCTTGATCGGCTCCTTGTCCGCCGCATAGGACAGGGCCCAGTTGCCCAAGTTACCAAGCAAAGCGGCAACCCCTATGCCGGCCGCGACCTTGCCTCCCTTAACCAGAAGCTCACGCCGCGAAGGGCCCTCCTCACTCGCAGCAACTTTGCCCGGATCGGCCGGGTTTGCCTCTTTAGGCTTATTCGATTCCATGATTCGGACTCCTTTCACTCACACTTATTAGATGTTGTGTCGGACCGACAACATGAACAAGTCGCTAGAGACTTATTCTCAACCACCCTTCATCCTTTAATACTGCAACTGTAAGGCTGTAACGAACGTATCGACATGCTGACCAGTCGACCCGGGGGCGTAGTTCAAGTTCTGCCCGTTATAGGTGCCGGTGCCGCCGATATTGCCGGTCCGCCAGTAGGTCGAGATGCGCGCATTGTGACCAGCAATGACATAGTTCAGGCCGAGTTCAAATTCTTGGCGTGCGCCGGAGAACTCACCGTTTTGGCCGGTATATCTCCCATAGGGCTGAAATCTCCCGATCCCAATCTCCTGCGGAAACAGATACAGGGCGTAGCCGGTCCATGC
>DATHTZ010000174.1:0-1691 GCA_035462675.1 Nitrospiraceae bacterium
TTTTCTCTCGAGAAGGGCACTCTTGCGTTCACCACGGATTCCTACGTCGTGGCTCCATTGTTCTTCCCAGGCGGAGACATCGGCAGCTTGGCCGTGCATGGGACGATCAATGATCTTGCCATGTGCGGGGCTATGCCGCTCTACCTCAGCGCCGGGTTCATTCTCGAAGAAGGGCTCCCGATGGAGACGCTGCAACGAATCGTGGATTCGATGGCCCAGGCGGCGCGGGACTCCGGTGTCTCCATTGTGACCGGCGACACGAAGGTCGTCGACAAGGGGAAAGGCGATGGGGTGTTCATCAATACGGCCGGCATCGGTGTCGTGCCATCAGGGGTAACGATCGGCCCTCAACGGGTTGTGCCGGGCGATGCCATTCTTGTGAGCGGCGATCTGGGTGCTCATGGGGTGGCGGTGCTCAGCGTGCGCGAGAGCATGTCGTTCACCGGTGACATTGCGAGCGACTCGGCGCCGTTGCATCGCGTGGTGGCGGATCTCATTGCCGACGGCATCGAGATTCATTGTCTCCGGGATTTGACACGAGGGGGGCTTGCCAGCGCTCTCAACGAAATCGCATCGGCTGCCGGGGTGAAACTGTCAATCGACGAGCGTGCGATTCCGGTTCATAGCGAAGTGCAGGGGGCTTGTGAGGTTCTGGGGTTAGATCCCTTGTATGTCGCAAACGAAGGCCGTTTCGTTGCGTTCGTGCCGAAGGCGCAAGCCGATCGTGCTGTAGCAATCATGCGAAGCCACGCCGTGGCGACGGAGGCGGTGCGGGTCGGCGAAGTGAACGGGCATGAGTCGCCTATCGTTGTCCTGAAGACGGTGTTGGGGACACACCGAGTACTCGACTTGTTGTCCGGCGAGCAACTCCCGAGGATCTGCTAGCAGGGTGAGCCATATTTTGAGTAAAAGGCTGTGGCGCGAAACTCCCCACAGAAGTTGTCTGTTCTGTTGCGCAACGGGTCAGAAGGCGTTCTTGGGCGCGCTTCATAAGAAGATTTCGAGAGGCCTGTGTCTTGCAGAATTGGTATATGCAACAGATGCGAGCCTGTGCTCGTCATGAGCGAGCGGCGTACACAACCACATCTTATGAGGAGGTTCTTGTGAAGCAGCTATTAGGAGTAATAGTCCTCTCGATCGGCGTGATGTTGGTGCTGAACGGCCCAGCCTGGAGCGACCAGAAAGGCAAGGGGAAGAAAGATGAGGCGAAAGAGACGGTTGAAATGGCCGCGACGGCTAAGGTGACGATCGACCAGGCGATCAAGACGGCGTTGGAGAAAGTGCCGGGCAAGGTCGTCGAGGCCGAACTGGAGAAGAAACACAACACACTCGTGTGGGAAGTCGAAGTCGTCACGGCGGAGAACAAGGTGATGGAGATTCACATCGATGCAGAATCGGGAGCGGTAATCGGCGTGGAGGAAGAGAAGCCGGAGAAAGACATGAAGAGCGAGCAGAAGCGGGAACGTAAACAGCAACACAAGCCCTAATCCGCATGATTCATGAGCGCGTCTACTGCAATTGCCGATTGCTGACTGAAGCGAGATGGGCGAAACTGGCGGGATCGGAAGGCTGAAGTCCGAAGGCTGAAGGTCGGGGTTCGGAACTCCGAGCACTTCAGCCTGCCTGATCTGTGCCGTTCTGGTGGCGGTATCTGTTGATCGACACCCAGTAGTTTTTTACTCATCATCGAG
>DATHTZ010000175.1:0-10525 GCA_035462675.1 Nitrospiraceae bacterium
CTGATAAGGCCTACCATTCCAGTATTAAGTCCCAGATCTTTGCGCATTTATGCACGATTCAAGAGTAGTTCCGAGATGCAGCGGCGATATCCAGCGGGTGCCCATTTGGCCCCGTCACACAGAAGGACAGGCAGGAGAGTAAAGGCCAGAAGACGGGTTATCCCGCAACGTATCCAGGTTCCTGATGCCTACCGTGTCCTTGTTCGCGACAAAATCGAATGGCCGGACAAAATTGAAAACAAAAATGCAACAGGGCGTACAGGATTGTACGTATAAGTAGTCTCCACAGTGCTAAGTTATTGATAGTGCGACATTTGTAACCTTGGATCGCAAATTGCTCTCTCCTCGCACAAGTTCACTTTCACAATGAGGGAGAGAAAAATCATGGAATGCCCGAAGTGCAAAGGATTGATGATGTTGGAGCGCTTCTCGGATTTCTTCCTGGCTTTCTATGCTTGGAAGTGTATCAATTGTGGAGCGGTCATCGATCGAACGATCTCCAATAATCGGAGGAACAGCCTCGCAGCTAAAGCCACGAAAGAAGTTGAAGTTGCCACCGTCAGTTGATGAATGGATAGCTTGGAATTCTCAGGGCTGCGGGCAGGAATTTCTGAGGTAACTAAGGGTTCCTGGAACCATTCTCCATGCGCGACTTCGTTGCGAGACTCTGACGAATGCTTTGACAAGTCCAGAGGGTCATCACAGAGGCTCGAGCGTCTGTGACGAACGGAGCCTTTTGGACGTCGGCCTCTCGGTCGGAGTCATGCCCCCGTGTTCGCGGCGACTAGTCCCAGTTCGGTCCACCCCAGTTCCTTCGCGTGCGTCGTGATACCGGTCAGGAGAATTCGTTTGACTACTTCTTCATCAACTTCCTTCGTTCCCTTCACGACTGAGAAAGGGAGCTCAGCCTTCCACAAGAGTGTTCCTTCCGCACTGACCAGATGTAGGTACAATCTATTCGGATATCGCTCCTTCCATCCCCAAAATGCTTTCCGCGGCGGTTTGCTCACCACTCTTCCGAAGAGCACACCATCCGCCTGAATATCCCGGCTAAGCTGCGGCGCCAGTTCGATGTCATCCTGTTCGGTGATGCACTGCGTCAGTTGCGAGAGCACATTCGCGGGGAGATGGCTGGCTACCTCAGTCGGACCGATCATGTGACGGTCGGTTGCTTGTCCGAGCACGGTTGCCCACCAGTCAGCCATGCGTAGATCCCTGACGAAAGGAGCCACTGCAATGTGCTTGAGAGGAACCTGCTGCCGCACCTCTGGCGGTGCCACCCACGCGTGTTCAAAGGACTCGAACTCAACGTCACTGCAGGTAGCCACATCAGCGCAAACGAGGCCCAGCCAAGCCACGACTGAGCAGCCCTGTATCAGGATGGCTGAGAAAAAGAGCATTCCCGCAAGAAGGACTTGTCTGAGTCGAATAGGCATAGCTGTTGGCTCTAGCTCACGAGCCATGCGGTACTGTCTGAACCCTCAGAATTTACCGGTTTCTCTTCTTGTTTGCCGCTACGCAGGGAGTAGGGCGGCTAAGTCCCGCTGGTAGCTTTGTCTGCTCGTCCACGCAGGCTGTGTCGAACTGGGCCTGTGTCAAGCCTGAGACTGAAGTCAGGTTGGCTCCGTGCAACGTCGTACGGTGGAGATCTGCTGCGTCGAGTTGTGCGCCGGTGAGATCGGCTCCGGATAACCTGGCGCCTCGGAGGTTCGCCTCTTGGAGATTGGCATGGGTGAGATTGGCATGGGTGAAGTTCGCCTCGCGCAGGTCCGCTGCCACGAGATTGGCCGATTCTATGGTCGCCTCATTGAATTGTGCGTGATGGACTTGGGCGTTCGGTGCATAGATCTCGCCGAGGTTCGCCTTCGTGAAGATGGTGCCGATTCCCCTGGCGCCGATCAGCACCGCTCGATAGAATTCGGCATCTCGGAAATCCGCCTGGTCTAGGACGGCCGTATACAAAATCGCCATCCGAAGCTTGCCTGACCGTACCTTCGCCTTGATGAACTGCGCTCCCTCCAGATTGGCCTCTTCCAGATCGGCCTGCTGCAAGCCGGCCGAACGGAAGTTCGCGTATCGTAGGTCCGCTCCGCGAAGGATGGCCTCATGCAGGTTGGCCGCCACCAGACTGGTGCCGTCTAGATAGGCGCTTTCTAGATCTGCTTCAACCATCAGGGCTTCGTCGAGCTGCGCGCCGTCGAGGAGTGCTCCTTGCAGATTCGCCTGTTGAAGGTTTGCGTTGGTCAAGACGGTTCGGCGGAGGTCAGCCCCCATCAGATCGGTCCCTGCCAAGATGGCCCGGGCGAGGTTGGCGCCGTAGAAGTAGCTTTCGACGAAAGAGGCGTTGGTGAGATCGGCTGAGGCGAGGTCTGCTCCTTCAAAATGGGCCCGTTCGAAGGTGGATTCGCGCAGTTGAGCTCCGGTCAGGACGGCGTTATAGAGCGCCGCTTCATCGCCGATCGCACGGAACAGATTGGCGTGGGGCAATCGTGCATGCCGGAGATCGGCTCCTGCCAGGTTGCTGTCTTTCAAGTCGGCCCTCGTGAGATCGGCTCTCGCGAGACTCGCTTGCGACAAATCACTTTCGCGCAGATTTGCCTCGCTGAGGAGGGTCCCTTCCAGTCGCGCCCGTTCCAGATCGGCCCCGGCGAGTTTCGCGTGACGCAAGTCCGCCTGGCACAGATCCGCGCGTTGAAACTCAGGATTCTCACGGTGTTCGAGCCACTGTCCATGCGATTCCACGATCGCCTGCAGCTGCTTGGGTGGCACGGGTTTCTTTTTGTATGTGCTCTCACAGCGGGTGGAGTGGATGCTCTCCTGACTCAGCTTTGCCGCATGGGTGATGGCCGACATGCTGATGGTCAGCACTACGATCAACATCGTGTAGACGGCACAGACTCCGGCATACGTTCTCTTCATTGCTAGTCTCCTTGAGAAAGATTCATCGGTGGTGTGGGGCATAATCGCTACACACATTGGTCCACGACTCGCGCGAGATCCTGAAGCGATTGCGAGATACGAACGTCATAGTGGTGGGCGCACTCAAGACTCCGAAGTGAATCGGGCAACCGTGCCAACTGTGTGGCGGCCCGTTCACGCAGTTTTGTTAATTTCTGAACAGGAACGAGGCGGCGGCCCTCTGTCATCACCGGCTGCAAGAGTGGTTCGGCGGCCTGATGATCGTTATGAGTAGTCACGACATCATAATCACATCGTCCATCGTGGGTATACTGTCGGTAGACCTGTTTGCGTCCGGGCCAGGTGGCTTTCCCTTCCGATCGTTTCCGGCAGGGTCGGCCCGCATACTCTTGGAGTTTGTAGGCACAATCGAGTGACGGTGCATCGGCCGACGTAGTCATAGCGGTACCGATAGCAAAACTGTCGATCGGTGCTCCGCCGGCGCTCAGCCGCTCCAGCCGGTATTCGTCCAGATTGCCGCTCGCCAGGATCTGGGTTTGTCGTAGGCCCCCCTCATCCAAGATGCGCCTGACTTTTCTCGCATGGTCTGCCAGGTCACCGCTATCTAACCGTACCGCCTTCACCATGATGCCCTGTTGTTTCAAGCTCGGAGCCAGCGCCACCACTTTGTGTGCCGCCGCCTCCGTGTCGTAGGTGTCGATCAGGAGGATCGCGTTCTCCGGCTGTGCCAGTGCGAAATGCTCGAAGGCGGTTGCCTCGTCTTTATGGGCCTGCACAAAGGAATGGGCCATGGTGCCGTAGATCGGAATGCCATATTCCATGCCGGCGAGGACCGTCGCGGTTCCGGCGAAGCCGGCCAGATAGCTGGCTCGTGCGGCGAGCAGGCCTGCCTCAGCGCCGTGTGCCCGCCGCAATCCAAAATCGATGAGCGGTTTCCCGCCGGCGACTAAGACCGATCGCGCGGCTTTCGAGGCGATGAGTGTCTGGAAGTTGAGCAGATTCATGATCCTGGTTTCGACGAGCTGGGCTTGGGGGAGGGGCGCGGTCACGCGAAGGATCGGCTCATTCGGAAAAAATACCGTTCCTTCCTGCATAGCATGTATGTCGCCGGAGAATCGAAAGGTTTCTAAATAGTCCAGGCATGATCGACTGAATCGTCCGGTCTGTTTGAGCCATTCCAGCTCAGCTTGGCTGACGTGCAGCTGCTCCAAGAAGCCCAAGACTTGTTCCAAGCCGGCGGCCATCAAGAAGCCACGTTGAGCCGGTACCCTCCTGACGAAAAACTCAAAGACAGCGATGTCTGTCATGCCTTGCTCGACATAGGCCTCCATCATGATGAGTTGATAGAAATCGGTCAGGAGAACCGTGGAGCAAGGATTCATGTAGCGAGACTTTCTATCAGGATGCTGAAAAAGTCCGCCAGCGGCGTTCTCGCTTCGCTCAGAGGCTCAACGTGAGGAACAGAGCCTCCCGGAGGTCAGAGTTACTCGCGGGGCTTTTCCGTTCGCCAAGATTCATTCAAAGGGCGAACGGCCCACACGAAGTGCGGTACGTACCTCCTCGCCTCTTCGCTCGCTGCGGCCGCGCTGACGGCCTTTTTGAGCATCCTGCACACTCATCAGCAATCATTGCGAACATTCTGATTGCCGAGCCACTTCCGGGCAAAGACACGTTCCTCCGTCTCGGTCGTGATCGTTCCATCAATGCGTGCGTCCAATAATTGTCCCAAGATGATTGTGTACTCTGGTCCAGGCTTCAAACCCATGGCCTGAAGATCCCGCCCGGTCAGTGCCGTCTTGACAGCCTTATTCTTCATATAGGCCACAAGGTGCCGTTTCAGCAGTCTCAATCCCACCCCCTTCGTCCTACTAACTTGCTCCGCAAGAAGCAGCACAAGTACCTCATCCGAGAAATCTGCCAAGAGGTGATACACCTGCGATGGCCGTACTGTCCCTGTACCGGTAAGTCTCTTCAGCGCGTGATCGACCCGACGTCCTCCGATGCTCACATTCTTGGCCTGTTCACGTGAAAGGGCTAATCGCCGGATCATGGCGGCCACGACGGCCGAGCTGGACTCTCTTGACAAGGCCATCAGATAGACGATCGGCCTGTCGATCGCAGAGTCCGGAAATCGACGTATCCACCAATCGAGCGCCTTGGGAACAGCAGCGACCACATGTTTTACTTTCTCTGTGTAGCGCAGACGGCGGTGGAAGAAGCGAAGCAACTTCAACTGCCCTAGTCGCGCAATCGCGCGGACCGGATCGCGCTCGGCAAACAGCAACAAGATTTCGTTCTGCAATCGAGGACCGGAAAGTTGCTGGATCAGATTCGTGGAGGCCGCTTGCGCAAGCAGATGCGATGTGGCGCGCTCAAGGCGGAAGCCGAACCGTTGTTCGAACCGGATCGCTCTGAAGATGCGCGTGGGATCGTCTTGAAAACTGCCTTCATGCAGCACGCGGATCGTGCGCGCCCGAAGATCACGCTGCCCTCCATAGGGGTCGAGCAATTGCCCGGACGTGGTGCGATTCAGCTGAATCGCCATCGCATTGATCGTGAAGTCCCGCCGGGAGAGATCCTCCTCGATCGACGCAGGCTGAACCGTCGGCAAGAGAGCGGGCTGCGCGTAGGACTCTCGCCTGGTGGTCGAGATATCCACCTTGAGCCCGTTTGGGAACGTGAGCCTCGCCGTCGCAAACCGTTCAAACACCGCCAGCCCAGCCCCATATCGGTCGGCCACCAGGCGCGCAAAGGCGACCCCATCTCCTTCCACGGTGAGATCGAAATCCCAGGTCTCCCACTTCAGCAAAAGATCGCGGACGACTCCTCCGACGAGATACAAAGACTCTCCATCCTTATCCGCGAGGCTCCCAAGCTCACGAAGCAGAGAAAGCGGCTCCTGAGGGAGACGCATCAATAGGTCGATTTGGGTCATACGATTCGTCATGGCACGCCATTGTAGCAATCTCTTTCTCGATGAGGAACACTGTTCCAGATCAATAAGACGGGGCGCTCAGGGTTAACGATCTCCATGCGATCAGGAGTGAAGGCCCTCCAAAACTCGGATGTTCTGATTACTCGGACAGGCTCCTAGCCCGCATTATTCACGAGGGTTCGTGACGAAACCGCCGAGATGCCAAGCGAGACGGGCGCGCGGAGCCGTGAGGGAAGGAGGCATACTTGAAACAGTATGTTGACTGACTGAGCGGCGAGCCCGCCCGCCTCCAGGTGCGTCGTCACCGCGCTTGCGAGGTCGAGCGCCCTTTGTATGATCCTGGCGCGAAGAAAGAATACCGCAATGAGTTCTGATTTTCATATCGGCGGTTGCAGTAGAAGCCTTCGTGAATAATGCGGGCTAGGGGAGATAAAACTTCGGTGAGGTGATGATGAGAGTCCCGCCGGGGGCTTTACCCAAAGGCTGGCTTGAGCTGCTTCTTCCTGAATCGGATTGCGTTGCGTTGTTGTCAGTTGGCCTTTCCAGTTCGCTAGCTTCTCTCTCTTTTTGAATGGCACCCGCACTGATCGCACGGCGCCCGTCGAGCGATGTCCTTCTGAGGGCGCACGCGCGGACGAAGCGCTCCAACAGAGATTCCCGCCCCTTTGCTTCTCACTCATCTAAGCTGAAAATGCACGCAGCTGCGCGATCACTCCTTGCCGCAGGCAACTTCCCACAGAGCGTGACTAATACTGTCAGCTTCCACCGGAAGCCAGTTGTCCTTGTCGACGTATCCATGAGTCGCTATACCGGTTCCCATACGGTGCGAGAAATCCGTGAAGGCAAGCAATCGAACGCGCTTTTCCGTACAGTCGAATTGTTTATGCGTCTCTGTAGACAAAAATCTGGTGGGTCCTCTCGCACTCCCTTGCATCCACTTAAAGTCGATTAATTGCCGCATCGTCGCCAGATTCCCTTCTCTGCGAATGTTGTCTGGATCGACGTACACCGTCTGTAATCCTGGTAGGAGATAGTCTTTCTCAATCGCCAGCCACTCCGCATACGCTGGAACCGCACTCAGAAACAGGAGTGTGACCAGTGACCAGAAACCCCAAAAGTAGGTCAGTGGCTGCCTATGGCAATTCTCCTGTAATTTGCGACGGCTCATCTGTGTTGCATATGAGAAGGAGCACATGGGATCAACCCGTCTCGGATAGAGGATCAACGTGGGAGGATTCAATCCGGCAGGGACCACCTCACTGCAGCACGTGGACGAGGCCCTCCAACAATGACTTCCGCCCCTTCTCTTCTCACGTGAGGCGTTGACTCTTTCACTCCACCACCCAGATCGCAAAGCCCTTGGCGTCCCGCAGGACATGATCGGTCACACCGCCGCCGAAGATCTGTTTGATCCGGGATGTCCCATGCCGCCCCACGACGATGGTGTCGTGATGTCCGCTGCGCGCCTCTTCGAGAATGTTTCTGGCGATATCGTCCTCATGGCCATACCTCACTGCCACGTGACTCATATCGAACCCGGATTGTTCCAGCGTCTCGCACGCCTGCTTCAGGACATGACACTCGGATTCCCGTTCCTTCCGAATCCAGGCTTCCTGCTCATCGTGCAACTGCACGCTCAATTGCGCCTCGACCACAGGATTCTCCGATCCACCATGCTCCAGCAACCCCCGCGGCATGGGTTTGAGCACATGAAAGAGGGTGACGACGACATCAGGTGTTCGGTTCAGAAGAGATCCAACATACTGGACAACGCGATGGGAGTTCTCGGACTCGTCGACGGCCAGAAGAATTCGCATAGCGATCTCCTTGGCAAAGTGGGACACACGGTGCAGCCTCTATATTATCCCCCTTGAATTCCCCGATTCCAAGGGGCTGCCAGGGCAGGCCCAGGGCCAATTGCCGGAGGCAGGATCTTGTTACTCGGAATCAAGAAGCGAGGATGCGCAACTATACACGGGGGTCAAGTCGATCCGACTCGCCGCCTTCTGCTGATTGGTGGTTACGGAAGGATGATGGCTTGCTCGGAATGGCCGATCGCTTTGAGCATCGTTTCCAGCGCGTCGGTCATCGGCGGGGGGCCACAGAGAAAAATCACGGTGTCAGGACCGGGCGTCGGCAGATGCCCGCGCAGCATGGCCTCGGTGATGCGGCCCGTGCCCTGAGACCACCCTGCAGGCGGCTGCTCCAACACATGATAACAATGGAAGCTCGCGTGCTCGCGTGCATCCTCGTCCCACTCGTCTTGGAAAATGATGTCGGCCTCGGCCTTATTGGCAAAGACCAGAAATAGTTCGACATCGAGGCTCTGGGCGAGAATCCAGCGAATGATGGCAATCATCGGGGTGATGCCCGTGCCGCCGGCCACACACCCCACCTGCTTCGCCATGCCGTCCACCCAATGGCCGCCAGAATTCGGCCCGCTCATCAGCACGCGGTCTCCGGGCCCCCGCGCATGGAGATACTTCGACACCACGCCGGTTTCGTACCGTTTGACCGTCAAGTCGAAGTACCCCGTGGCGCCGGGCATCGACGACGGCGTGTAGGGCCGTTTTACCTGTTTTCCGTCGATCGTCGCGTGGACGTACAGATAATCGCCTGGCAGCATGTCCAACGTAGCCTCGTCAGGCAGCGCAAAGCAGAACGTCTTTGTGTCGTGGGTATCGTGATGAATCGCCGTGAGCTCGTAGGGCACCGGCGTCTTCGACTTGATGCGGGTGACAGGTTCCAGACTCATGCATCCATCATACGAGCCTCAGAAAAATGTCGCAACTGAGAAAATGGACGCGGTGGAGGATAGACGAGACTGAAACTCACGAAGCGAAGCGTCATACAGCCTCAACGAATGTAGGAATAGCTTTTTTTCATCAAAGTGCGCCAAGATGTCGTATTGATGCGATGGGATCGATTGGAATAAGACAGACACGAAAGCCATGCTACGACAACTTATCACTGTGCTCGGAATTGCCATCACGCTGAGTGCGAGTGGTTGTAGCGACCAGACTACAGAGGCAACCTCGGAAAGCACTGCTGAGGGGCTCTGGGTCGGGACTATCAATACCAACCGGACTCTTACGGCCGCTGTCCTTGACGATGGCACCTACTATTTTTTCTATTCCGTCGCAGCCAATCCCAATCAGGTCGCCGGTGTCATACAAGGCACCGGCACCTCAAACAACGGGAGATTCACCTCGTCAAACACGAAAGACTTCGGTATTGGCGTGGCGGTGCGGGACGCGACCATCTCTGCCGACTATGCTGCGCGCCAGTTCCTAAATGGTACGATCCCGTACTCGGGAGCGGGCGTGGCCACATTCACTAGTTCCTACAACCCCGCGTATGATACGACGCCGACCGTTGCCAGTCTTGCGGGCGTCTACAACGGCCAGTTAGGTAGCTCTGGGGGCGTGCAGACAGCGAGTATGGTAGTCCAACCTGATGGGACGTTTACAGGGACCGATCCAAACGGGTGCGCCTTTACAGGTAAAGCAACGGCAAGGACTCGCGGAAACATCTTCGATCAGAGCCTTACATTCGGCGGGGCGCCTTGCTCTTTCGCCGGCAATACCCTCCAGGGGATAATGTACTTCAATATTCCAACCCGTCGGCTGTATACAGCCGCACCGAACAGCCTTCGCACCGATGCGGTAATCTTTTTTGGCCCGAAGACCCTTTGACAGAGCGTACGCCATCCCCGATGGTTCCTGGAGCTTTTCTCAACTCACTCAATCTTAGTCGGATGATGGGTTTCTTCATCACACAGGGAGGCGGCAATCAGAAACTGGGAATGCCTCCCTGTGCTGGTCCAGGCAGGACCAGCACAGGCGTCGGTGTTATGGGAAGACAGCAGCAGATTGGAAGGAGCGTTCGTATCGGATTCTAGAACAACAATAGGGTAAGGATCGTGCTCCGGCATTTATTTAAGGAACCGTGGTCGTTTCAAACGCTTTGACCACAAGTGTTTTCTCTTTCATCCGTTTCACCAGCCCTGCGTAACTGAGATCGCGGATGATGCTGGTAAACTGCGCGTGGTAATTGCCGGTGATGCTGGCCCCATCGATCACCACATCGTACACAAGCCAATTGCCGAGCCGATTCGCCAATCGGAAATCGAGGAACGTGTCCATCTTCTGGCCGGCCAGCTTCGTTTTTACTTCGGCAAACCGCTCTTCGAGTTGTTCCGACAGATAAAACACCTGCTCGCCCGTATACTCGTCGATCCTGCCGGCGAACGTGTCTCGGAGTAATTGAACGAAGAGGCCGACAAATTCCTGCCGTTCACTATCCGTCAGCTCCATCCAGGGAACACCCAGGGCACGTTTGGCCATCTCTTCATAACTCACTCGATCCCTCACGACCTGCTCAATCCGTTGGCGTCGCTCCGCAGCGCGGCCAGGCTGATTCAACTCAGTATTGTCCAGGATATGAACCACTTCGGCAATCGTGCTCTTCACGGCTTCTGTAGGAGTCAGCTCAGCGGCAACCGCACCAGTTCCGGTCAGCGCCATTAGCGCAACCAGGCTGGCGATCGCCGTCCAACTCGAGCCGATACGTTGTTTGGGACCGATAGAACTTCGACTCACCGCACTGTGGAATATCTGGCCCATGGGGTGGCCCTCCTCAATTTTTCGAACAAGGGAGTTGCCTCCCATC
>DATHTZ010000176.1:0-6167 GCA_035462675.1 Nitrospiraceae bacterium
AGGTCCAATGACAACCACGAACAAACTTGGGAAGATGAAAAACACTAATGGAAAGAGCAATTTTACCGGCAGCTTGGCCGCTATCTCCTCTGCCCGGAGCTGCCGGTTCACCCGCATCGCATCGGAATGGACGCGCAAAGATTGCCCTATGCTCGTCCCGAACTTGTCCGTCTGAACCAACAATGCGACGAGGCTGCTGACCTCTTCCAGGCCGATTCGCCGTCCCAGATTCTTGAGCGCTCCGGCGCGTGATAGGCCGGTGCGCAGTTCGAGTGACACCAGATGGAACTCTTCCGCCAATTCCCGATGGGCAAACCGCATTTCGCTGCTCACGCGGCTGATCGCTGCATCCAGGCCCAACCCAGCCTCGACACAGACCACCATGAGGTCCAATGCGTCAGGAAAGGCATCCTGAATTTTTTCTTTTCGCTGGCTGATCGCATAGCGAAGCCACCACATCGGAAAGAAATATCCCGCTGAGGCCGCGCCGACGTACATCACCAACTGTGCAGCCATTGTTGGGAATCCCAGGAGCTTCGCCGGAAGAAGAATCGTGAACCCCAGAACGAGGATACTGGAAAGGAGCTTGGCACCCATAAACAAAATCGGAGCTTGGGCATGCCGATAGCCGGCAGTCACGAGCGCTTCCCTGATGGCCGAGACTTCCGATTCATTGGATGGCTTGTTCGCCTTTCCGAGGCTGGTGAGCAAAGAATACAGTTTGTCTTTAAAGCCCACACCAATGGATTCATTTCCAGAACTGGCAACGCCAATCTGACCTTCGGTACGGCGCTTGATGACATTCATAGTCGCCCGTGATCCCATGACAAGGTAGACCCCCATACTGCAGAGCAGCACCATCATGAAGACCAGGAGACTGATAACCCAAGTCATATCCATGGCGATTATCCTTTGTTAAACCTTGATGGCAATCATCTTCTTCATCACAATACCCCCGAGGATCATCATAATCGCTGCTCCAGCGACCATAGTCTGACCCATGGGGTCGGTAAAGAGCGGCATCAAGTATTCCGGATTGATGAAATAGAAAATCATCGCCATACCGAACGGCAGCGACATTAAGACGAGAGCTGAAATGCGTCCATCGGCAGATAAAGCGCGAACCTTCTTCTTCAGCTCGAAGCGTTTTCTGATCAATCGGCCCAGCGAATCGACAATCTCCGCCAAATTACCGCCCGTTTCACGCTGAATGTTGACGGAAGTGACGAAGAACTTCACGTCCATTAATTCAACACGGTCGGCCATATGGCTCAGGGATTCCGGCACGGAGACCCCCATGGAGATTTCGTCAAACCCCCGCTGGAACTCACCCGCGATCGGGTCCCGCATCTCGCTACCGACCATCTTCATGCCGACAAATAGCGCATGTCCGGCACGAAGAGCCCTTCCAATAAGCTCAAGAGCGTCCGGAAGTTGCCTTTGAATCTCCCCAAGCCTACGCCACTTACTATAATAGAGATGCCCCCAGGGCATAACCATACCAGCTCCGGCGCAACCCAGCATGATGAACGGCTGCCCAATGATCGCTCTGCTTCCCAACAATCCACCGAAAACGGCCAACAAAGCCGAGCCCAGCACATAGACCGCCAGCGAGTAGGGAACCTTGGCCTGATCGTGGAGATTTGCAAGCCGAGCAGCATATTGTCGTTCCCTCAGCTTTGCCAGCAACGCATTGAGCCAGGGAATCTCACTATAGGTCTCCTTCACAATGAGGTCCGGCGTCTTATTCAAATCAGGCCGTTCAGTCCAGCTTTGCAACCGCTCCTTGACACGCTGCTCATCGCGGACGCCCCGCGACCTGGAATGGACAAAGTAGAAGACCCCCTCGAATAGGAGGACGACTGTGACAAAGATGCCGAACGCGATCATTGGAGTTAACATTCGTACACCTTGGTTGTATCGAACAATTCATGGGGGATTTGGATGCCCATCGCCTGAAACTTCTCGGCGAACCTTGGCCTGATGCCGGTCGCTTGAAATCGCCCCTTGACCTTCCCATTCTGATCCATCCCGGTCTGTTCGAACTTAAAGATTTCCTGCATCGTCACCACATCGCCTTCCATGCCAGTCACTTCCTGCACACTCACTACTTTTCGCGAGCCATCGGACAGACGCGACAGCTGCACGATCACATTCAGAGCGGAGGAGATATAGTGCCGAAGGGCCTTGCTCGGCAAGTCGAAACCCGCCATGGCTACCATCGTCTCGATCCTGGTCAAGGCATCGCGGGAGGAATTGGCGTGAACGGTCGTGAGCGACCCATCGTGGCCGGTATTCATCGCCTGAAGCATATCCACCGTTTCTGCGCCTCGCACCTCGCCCACGACGATACGGTCTGGCCGCATACGAAGCGCATTCCTCACAAGGTCTCGCTGTGCAATTTCTCCCTTCCCCTCGATATTGGCCGGCCTGGTCTCCAAGCGCACCACGTGATCCTGTCGCAGTTGAAGCTCAGCGGCATCCTCGATCGTCACGATGCGTTCAGTCGTCGGGATAAATCCCGAAAGGATGTTCAGAATCGTGGTCTTCCCACAGCCGGTTCCACCTGAGATCAGCACATTGAGCCGCGCCCGGACGATTCCTCTCAATAGTTCGGCAATTTCAGGGGTAAGGGAGCGCTTCTCGATCAAGTCAGTGACTTGCAGCGGATCTTTGCTGAATTTCCTGATCGATAGGCAGGCGCCATCGAGCGCACAGGGAGGAATAATGGCATTCACGCGTGACCCATCCGCCAATCGGGCATCCACCATGGGAGATGATTCATCGACCCGGCGGCCCATCCGCGCCACAATGCGCTCGATAATTCTTCGAAGATGCGCCTCGTCTCGAAACCGGACAGCGGTTCGTTCCAGCTTCCCATATCGCTCGATATAGACTTGCTTATGGGAATTGACCAAGATGTCATTGATCGTGTGATCTTTCAGGAGCGGCTCTAGGGGACCGAGTCCGTTGACCTCGTGCAGAATATCCTGCACCATTTGCCCACGCTCCCGTTGGTTGAGCGCGACTTTGCCCTCCTGCAAAATTTGTTCGACCAGGTGACTGAGCTCCTGCGCTAACTGCTCCTCCGCCATCAAACTGGCCACGGTCAAGTCGAGCAGTTCGATCACGCGTTGGTGCACCTTCGCCTTGAGTTCCTCGTAATAGGCCTGTTGTGTGGACTGATCAATCAGTTTGGCGCTTAGCACAATCGATCTCCCTTCGTGGTTCGTCCAATCATCTCCAATGATGACTACGCTCTCCCCTTCGGCGAGAAGGTCAATCCTCCCCAGTAGCGCGAGAGGAGAGAATTCTTCCCCTCTAGGCCGGCCTCGGCGCCGACAGGTTTCATCGATTTTTCTTTCGCCAATATTGCCGCCTGGCTGACATACCACTGCGTCAGAGCAGCGCGTGGAGCGTGCACGGTCAATGGCACACCTTTATTCAACGAACTGCTGGCCATCGGATAGTCGTTCGGCACCAACCATCCGACTTTTTGCTCGAACAACCCCTCCGCATGTTGAAGCAATTCAGCATCTGAGGACTGGTATCGGTTCACCACGATCGTGACTTTCTCAGAGTCGAACCCGGCCCCCCTCATCATCTGGAGATATTGTTTTGCCCGGCGGATCGAAGGGAGGCTGAGGGTGGTAGCCAACACCACCAGCGAGGCGAAATCCAGTGTTTCACGGGTTTCCGGATTGAGGATATGCCCGCAATCGACGAATACATAGTCATACATCGACCGCATAACATCCAAGGTATGCAGCGCGGCCCCCCCTGGAATCGGCTCACCCATTGCCCCCTCTGTTCCCGTCAACCCGGATTGGAGGAGATGAAGATTAGATTCGTGCTTGCTCATGAGACTCTGCACGAATGTCGCATCCAGGCGTGAAAGATCGCGGGCAAGGTCCCGGAAGCCCTTTCCCGGCTGAACATCCAGGAACAGTGGCAGATCGCTGTCATTGAGATTGAAATCGACCAGCGCAACCTGCTTCTCTTGATTGAGCTGTCGCAGACTCGTCGCCAAGTTCACAGCCAAGGTGCTGGTTCCAATTCCTGCCTTGGCACCCAGGAACGCGACGATCTTCCCGCCCTTGACGCTTCTGCGCCCCTCCTTCGACTTGAGACGTTCTTTCAGACGACTCAGCGCCGCGTCGAACTCTTTCCGGTTAATCGGCTGAGGGAGGAACTCTTTAATCCCGATACGAAAGGCTTCCAACATCACCTGGGAATCCGTCCCGCAGGCAGTCAAAAACACTTCGACTGCAGGATTCTTTTCCAACAGTCCCCTCATCGAGGCAAGAGTACGCTCTGGATTGATCTCGTCCAACTCCACGCAGACCACCTCGACAGTCGTGGGGCCACCGGTTTGCTTGATGAGAAATGCACGGTGGGATGTCAGCAACTCCTCAAACATGCGACGAACGGAATCACTTTGACATTCGAGCCATACTGTGACAAATCCCGACATGCGCTCAGATCCTCCTTGTATCGAACGACGTACGGACTACTCGACGAGTCCAGGAATGGCACCCAAGGTACCGAAGTTCCCTCCCCCACCGCCCCCATTCGTGACCTCGCCACAGGTGATCCTGGCATCGATCTGCTGAGTAGGGACACCCTGCACCTGCCACACACAGGCCGACGCGAAACCAATGGTCATCATCAGCGTATTGGGATTGGCACAGCTGTTGTTCGCATAAACCGGAATCGTCACATTCCAACAAAACCCGCTCGGGCTGGATGCATCTGGCACCTTTTTGGCGTTGAAGAGGTTAATCAAGCTTGGGAATACACTAGCCACGTTTCCCCCGATGTACTCCAGGCTCGTTTGCCCCGCAGTTATTTGGGGAGCTACATATGTCGGTGGATTGGGGGTCAACCCCTGGACAATCTGCCTCTCTGTATTGGCGTTTGGCGGACTTTGATCGAACGTTTGCCATCCGGCACAGCCTGACGGTGGGTTGTTGGTCGGATAGAATTGAATCGGCGTGCCACAATAGGCTGGGTTATTAAAAATCAATTGGTCAAGTCCAAAGGGCGCATTTCCTTCTCCCGGCAAAAGAATTCCCGTACCAGTGAGCGCCGCTGTCGCCGTGGCCACGACATTCATATTATTAATTCCCATCATACCGGCTAGCCAGGTCGCGACCGGGCCATTGGCGCCCCCGTCTCTCCTAGCCGTGACCCGCACTCCCGTCGCACCGACGTTCCCGGGAGTCAAAGTACGAGGACCAGCGTCCCACACTCCAATCACAATATCGGCGGCGTTGATGGCAATCGACACCTGCCGCGCTTGATTTGCTGAGGCCACGGTGGTGACGGCATTCACCACAGCGCTGGGATTACTGAGCACATAGGTGGTGTAGGGTGTCCCTTGCGGGAGGCCTTGATAGATCACGCCCAACTGCCTCGCCCCGGCCAATGCCGACGCGTCCGCCACATTCTGCAACTCGTTCCGAGCGATCATGGCATTGCTGATGTCCAGCGCCAGAGCCCCAAATGACAGCAAGACCACGATCATAATCGCGACAATAACCGCCACAGCGCCCCTCGTATCTTGCACCACCGGCGGTCGGCAAATGACCTGCTCTATTTTCTCTGGGAGCAATGCCCTATTCATGTCTCATCACCGTTTGGGCTGTAAGGTTGATCGTCGGGGCAATCGACGTGAGCCCTGGCAGCACAGAATATGTATAAGGCAGAGTCAGCGTGACCTGCACCGGTGTGCCTGTGACACCTCCGGCCACTATGATGCGGCTCACATTCCCAGGAGGGATCCCGGCTGGTGTCAAATAGTTGTCGATCACAGCATTGATCTGACCAGTCGTAATCGCAGGCACAGACTGGACAATTCCCAGGCGCGCCCCTTCACGGCTGGCATTGGTCAATATCGCTTGCCGATAGAGCGCCAAGCCGAACTCGATAATCCCGAACAGGATCATCATGAGCACTGGCAGCAGCAAAGCGAACTCAACAGCCGAGGCTCCCGATTCTGATCGAAGTTTCTTATGCACGCTCATCGTCTCCTACCTCGTTTGAATACCTGAACTGATCATCGAAGGATTGGCCATGGGCTTTCGAATGTCTTCCGGCTTCTCGAACGACGTTCGATAGCGCTCCAGGGTGTGTTTCGCGGCTGCCGAATCTTCTAACCCCTGAAC
>DATHTZ010000177.1:0-9549 GCA_035462675.1 Nitrospiraceae bacterium
CTTCTGTAATATCGGTTTCATCCATGATCTCCCCAACCACCTCTTCGAGAAGATCTTCAAGGGTGACAATCCCCATCACACCACCGAATTCGTTGACGACAACGGCCATATGCCGTTTCTCCTGTTGAAATTGCTTCATCAGGTCGTCCGCCGTCTTGCCTGCAGGAACGAACAGCGGAGGATAGGCGATGTCTTTGAGCTTCCCCGCACTCTGCCCCTTTGCAAGTTCGGTCAATGCCCTTGTCTTGTAGAGAATACCTGTAATGTTATCAAGCGTCCCGTCGTACACAGGAATTCGCGAGTATTTCGAGTTATAGAGCAGTTCCTGAGCCTCCTTCAGGCACAGGTTTCCATCCAATGAAAACACATATAGCCGAGGTGTCATCGCGTCTTCAGCTGTGATGTCTTTGAGCTGGAAGACGTTCTTGATCATTTTCACCTTCTCAAACTCAATGGTGCCGGTCTTCCCTCCTTCATCCAGCATGATCTTCAACTCTTCCTCAGTGACAAGGGGAAGCGTCAAACCTTTCCCGCCTGTCAGTTTGTAGATCATCGGCACGATCATAAATAACAAGGGCTTGAGAAGCAGCTGCACAACGTAGACGGGGTAGGCCATGTTCAGGGTGACCGGAACCGCAAACTTGGCGGCCAATGTTTTAGGGATCACATCGACAGCCACCAAGAGGACAAAGGTCAACAGGCCGACCATGACGGCTATCGCCTCGTCAAAAAAAGTCTGCCCGCCATAGATACTTAGAGTCAGAAAGGTGGCATACATCGGTGTCGCGACGCCAATCAGACGGTCGCCGACCAAAATAGTCGAAAGGAGCTTTTGGGGGTCACTACGGAGATGGAGGGCCAACTTCGCTCGAGTATTCCCCGTTTGAGCGAGCGCCTTCAGCTTCGTTGAGTTGACTGCAAAGAAACCGATTTCGGCCGTGGATATCACAGCTGAGAGAACGATAAGACCTAAGAGGATTAAAATATCCATGAATTGCACTGTATTAGAGGCGACCGACTATACCGGCCAGCCTGGAATACTGGAGAGACCCGGGGCTATCCCCTATTGCCTTAGACCGGCATTGTAAGATTTGGTGAAACAGAGTGACGTGATAGGGGCCTATCGGACCTGTATCCATTGGACTATACATGTACCATAGGTAAGGAGTAGCGAGCAAGGATATGCTGCAAACACGCTACAATATCAGATAGTTGCATTGCATATTCGCGGAAAAACTAAAGATATTGGAAAGACAAGCTGGATGACCCTCCCGTTGTTTATCATCAATCGTCTCGAAATACAAAGGCCTGAAGCCCAAGGGAGGATTCGAGATGGGAAGCGGCATCTTCTGCTTGAGCTTCCCTCGAAAACTGACCCACCTGAACTCGATATCGCTTTCCTTCTGGCAGATCGACAATCTGAACCCTGCCACTTGGGTAAAAATGTTTCACACGCTCCAAGAGGTTGAGCGCATTCTGATGATCGGAAAAGGACCCAACTTGTACTCGTAAGACTCCCATCTCGGCAGTCCGTCCTTGATACCCAACCACCCGTAGTTCAATCTGATCGGTACCAGGTCCAGTCATTCCCAACGCGTTGGCCCCGGCGAGTGAGAGATCGAGCACTCGTCCCCTCGCAAAGGGGCCACGATCGTTAATGCGGACGGTTACCTGCCGACCGGTACTCATTGATCGAACCACCGCAATTGAACCGAGTGGCAATGTTCGATGAGCAGCCGTCAACTGATGCATGTCGTACCGTTCACCATTTGCCGTCTTATTTCCATGAAATCCTGGGCCATACCATGAGGCAACCCCTCGCTCGACGAACCCGATAGGATAGCCTGGGAAGTACACAGGTTTAGGCGCACCACCACACGCAGACAGGATTGCGACACAGATGGGGGCAAAAAGGAGGGCTAGAACGCGGGGCCAGCAGACGTGAGTTCTACGTGACATGCCTAGCAGGCTGCAGAAAAACTATATTGGCATACAAGATTCTCAATGGTATACACGTGCGGACAATGGGACAACACTCACGCAGGATGCTCAAAAAGGCCAGACGTCTCACCCGCCCAACCCTGGCAACTACTTCACCCGCCCGCCCCGGAGTCTGCCGAGGCAGCCTCTTCGCCCAGGGACGCGCCTTGTCCCAAGCAAGGCCGCAGCGAGTGAAGGCCCGAGGAGGTACAAACCACACTTCGTGTGTGCCGTTCGCCCGTGTAATGAATCTTGGCAAACGGATAAGCCCCTTTCGTGCCTCTGACCTCCGAGAGTCTCATTCGGTACGTTGAGGATCTGAACGATGCGAGAACGCTGCCCGGGGAAAGGCGCGTCTTGGCGCGCAGGGTTTGGGCGGGTGAGATGAGCGACTTTTCCCGCATTCTGCTAAAACTCGTCGAGCGATTGATCCCTGAGGATTGTGAGCGCTTTCGCTGTATGTGAAACTGTCAGAACCACGATCGCGCGTTTCCCCTCGCGAGATGGGGTACAGTAGCCGCATTTAATATTGATACGAGCTTTGGTGAGCAAATCCGCGACTTCTTTCAACGCCCCTGGCTTATTTTCGAGGCTCAACAGCAAGGCAGTTTCCTCTGTGCACTTGATCTTTGCTGCTTTCAGCGCCGCACGGGCCCCTTCAAGATCTGCAACCAACAGCCTCAGCTTTCCCGTTCCAGCGACCTCTGGAGCAGAAAAGGCCTTGATATTGACCTTCGCGTCACCAAGGACCTGAGCCACTTGAGCCATAACACCGGGTTTGCTTTTTCCGCTAATGACTAATTGTGTTGTTGTGGGCATGAGAGTTACTCCGTAGCGTGAGGCACATGACGATAAGGATCTCCATAACGAGCTTCAAGCATCACTACCCTCTTTTTTGGCAGGATGCTGAAAAAGCCCGCCAGCAGCGTTCAAAATTATCGGACAGCTAGTCAGCTTACCTGGCATAAACCGTTTACAAATGTATATTCGTAAATACTGCTAACAAAGTAAATACTGCTAACAAAGACAGCGGCGTCCCCTGCCACTTTCTTTGCCGATTCCTTGAGACCGTGTCGCACGAGCAAATGGAACGGGATGTTGCGCACATTTGTCTCTTTCCGTTCCGAAACGGTTTAGACGTCCCAATTGAATCATCGGTTTCCACCTCAGTCATCCATTGCTATCCTGTTGTTGGCTGAGCTCACCTGCTACCCGACGCTATCGCACTGTTGCTGAACATTAGCCAGAGAGGTCTCATCGAGACTGGCGTCAAGAGTGACCTTACAATGAAACCCCTTCGTCTATTGCTGCGCGACCAAACTGACGACCTCATCGTGGACGGTGAGAATTCATTGATCGCGAAATGCCGTACTCACTGAGTACTCCCCCTTACGAACACCCGCTCGTCTCGCCGCAAGTTTCACACTTGAGGCAGGTTCCGTTCCGCACCATGGTGAACTGCTTACACTGGGAGCAGGGATCTCCCTCGTAGCCCTTTTGGCGAGCTACTTGGATAGCGGTCAAAGTCAACGTTTCACGTTTTAGTTCAACGGTATGGGTTGTGTTTCTGTTTCCATTTCCGTTGCCCTTATGTCGCGGTATCGCCCCGCGTCTTGAAGGAACTCGGTCCGTACTGATCGATGCCGACGCCAGCGTTTCGGGAGTGGCTTCTTCCTCGACACATTCAGGATCTTGCTCGTCCATCTTGACGGAGTCCATTCGAAGATCCTCTTCCTGGACTTGTGCCAAGTCATAGCGATCGAGATAGGTCACGGCGAGTTCTCGGAAGATATAATCGATGATTGATGTGGACATTTTGATACGGTCGTTTAATTTGACCGGCCCGTTCGGCTCAAAACGGGTAAACACGAACGCTTCGACAAACTCTTCCAGCGGGACGCCATGCTGGAGGCCCAGTGAAATGGCAATGGCAAAACAGTTCATGAGGCTGCGGAATGCAGCCCCTTCTTTGTGCATATCGAGGAAGATTTCTCCACACGTACCGTCCTCATACTCACCCGTGCGTAGATAGAGTTTGTGCCCCCCGACGACGGCTTTCTGCGTGTACCCATTGCGTCTGGCCGGAAGCGGCCGGCGCTTTGCCAGGTATCGTACCAACACTCGCTCTGTGACCTTCTCCGCAATTGACAGTATTTCTGATGAGGCTTCGACGATCTTGCCGCTGTCCGTTGAAGCCGACAAGGGTTGGCTCAATTTCGAGCCGTCTCGATACAGCGCCACAGCCTTGACCATACTTTTCCAGGCAAACAAATACGCTGATTTCACTTCTTTCAGCGTCGCATCGGCCGGCATGTTGATCGTTTTGCTGATGGCGCCGCTGATGAATGGTTGTGCGGCCGACATCATACGGATGTGCGCATCGACGGCGATATATCGCTGGCCAATCCGGCCGCAGCGGTTGGCACAATCGAAGATCGGAAGGTGCTCGGCTTTGAGATGTGGGGCTCCTTCCACCGTCATGGTGCCGCAGCAATAATCATTGGCAGCGGCGATTTCTTCTTGTGTACATCCCAGCGCTTTCAACATGTTGAAGTTTGATTCATTCAATTGTGCGTCGGTCAACCCCAACTTCTCCCGGCAGAAGTTCTCACCCAACGCATACTTATTAAATGTAAATTGAATCTCGAAGGCCTGGGACAAACCGCTCTCCATTCGCGCGAGTGCGGCGTCGTCAAATCCCTTCTGTCTCAGGGTCTCATGGTTAATAAACGGCGCGGTCTGCAACGTTTGCCGACCAACGCAATAGTTCACAATGTCTTGAATCTGAGATTCGGTATACCCCAAGGCTCTGAGGGCAGCGGGTATGCTCTGATTGATGATCTTGAAATAGCCTCCGCCGGCCAGTTTTTTGAATTTAACAAGTGCAAAATCCGGTTCAATGCCCGTCGTATCGCAATCCATCACAAGTCCGATCGTACCCGTAGGAGCAATCACTGTAACCTGCGCATTACGATACCCATAGGCCGTCCCCAATTCGAGGGCACGGTCCCAGGCACGACGTGCCGCCACGAGCAACTCAGGGGGGCAATGCTCCGGCTGGATCCCTATCGGTGTCATTGTCAGACCTTCATATTCTTCCGGAGCGGCATTGTACGAGGCTCGCCGGTGATTACGAATGACACGCAACATGGCCTCGCGGTTTTTGGCATAGCCCGGGAAAGGCCACAGCTCTGCGGCCATTTCAGCCGATGTGCCATAGGCTTCGCCCGTCATGATGGAGGTCAGTGCACCGCAGATGGCTAGCGCTTTGGGGGAATCGTACGGAATGCCTTGCCGCATCAGCACAGTGCCTAAGTTGGCATAGCCAAGCCCCAGCGTTCGGAACTCAAAACTCTTCTCGGCAATAGAGCGGCTGGGAAACGACGCCATGAGTACGCTGATCTCCAGTACGATCGTCCAAAGGCGCACAGCGTGGCGGAAATTCTCCAACTCGAATTGGGCGTCGGTCGAGAAGAATCGGGCGAGGTTGAGCGAAGCCAAATTGCACGCCGTATCATCGAGAAACATGTATTCGGAACAAGGATTAGAGGCATTGATACGGCCATCCTCCGGACAGGTATGCCATTCGTTGATGGTGGTATCGTATTGCGTGCCGGGATCCGCGCAGATCCAGGCGGCCCAAGCGATCTGATCCCAGAGATCCCGCGCCTTGATGGTCTTGGAGACTTTACCGTCGATCCGTCGCTTGAGTTGCCAATCGCCGTCCGCCTCCAGCACCCCAAAAAAATCATTGGGAATGCGCACGCTGTTGTTTGAGTTCTGGCCGGACACCGTTTGGTAGGCCTTGCCGTCCCAATTCGTGTCGTACTCGTGAAATACAAAATGTGTGAACCCTTGCTGCGCATAAGAAAACATCCGTTGGACGTAGGCCTCTGGAACCGCATCACGTCGGGCGGCGGCCAGGGCCTCCTTGAGGATCAGATTCTGCTTGGCATCGATCTCGATTTTCATCTGACCCGCATCATCGACGACGTGGCAGGCCTTGAGCACAGCGTTGAGGCGCTTGGCACAGATTTTCGAACCGGTCACCATGGCGGCAACTTTTTGCTCTTCCACCACTTTCCAATTGATAAATTCTTCAATGTCGGGATGGTCCAAATCGAGACAGACCATTTTGGCAGCCCGTCTGGTCGTCCCACCGGACTTAATGGCGCCTGCCGCTCGATCGCCGATGCGAAGGAACGACATCAGTCCAGACGAGCGGCCGCCACCGGACAAGGGCTCGGCATCACCGCGAAGCCTGGAAAAGTTGGTGCCGGTCCCCGATCCGTATTTAAATAAACGCGCCTCCCGCACCCAGAGATCCATGATGCCGCCTTCGCTGACCAAGTCGTCATCAACGGATTGGATAAAGCAGGCGTGCGGCTGCGGGTGCTCAAACGCATTGGTGGCTTTGACGACTTCACGGGTCTTGGGATCGACATAAAAATGCCCTTGTGCCGGCCCTGAGAGTCCATAGGCATAATGAAGCCCCGTGTTAAACCACTGGGGAGAATTGGGTGCGGCCATCTGATGCGCGAGCATGTAACAGAGCTCATCATGAAAGGCATCGGAATCTTCAGGAGTCTTGAAATAGCCGAAGTTCTTCCCCCAGGAGGTCCAACAACCGGCGAGCCGCTCAAACACTTGTCGAGAGTCACACTCTCCTCCCAACTGCGGCTTGCCGTCAGGCCCGACGGTTGGATTCCCCTGCTCATCTCGCTGCGGCACTCCAGCTTTCCGGAAATATTTCTGGGCGAGAATATCGATCGCCAGCTGGGACCAGGGCTCAGGAATGTCGATGTTTTCCAACTTAAACACGGTCGATCCGTCGGGATTACGAATCTCCGACGAACGTTTTACAAACGGCAGGTTTTCATAGGGACTTTGCCCGCGACGTGTAAATCGGCGTTCTATTCTCACAGTTTCCCCTCCCCAGTCTGCATAGTTTGCTATGAGGCTACTTTCGATCCCAAATGAGAACCATCTGCCTTCAGTATCGATATGACGGTGTACTTTGAGTGCCCAATTTTGCTGACTTGAACGATCAATCCACCAAGGAGCATCTACATATAGCGATCTAGACGAATTGTCAATACTAAATGTAGTGGTTGGGCTGGGGAAACAGAGAAAATCCTGTGGATAACCACAAATGATTTGAAAACGCCAACTTTCGGAAGTTTAGGCCGACTTATTCACAGAATTGTGATCGAAAGTAGACGGTAATTGACATCCATGGATACCCTCTAGAGACAAAAAACCTAAAACACACGGCGACCGAGGGCCAAAATGGCTTCATCCACCCCCTCAACGGGAATGAACTGGTTGCCGATGCCGATAACCACCACCCGAGTACCCCATACCTTGGTTTCAAACCGGCTAAGGACTCCCCAATTCTGGCGCGTGGTATGAGGGCGCACCATGCTATCGAGCAACTCCTGACTATGCCTGCGAAAAATATTTCTGACCACCGTTCCTTCCCGTTCGGGTGTGGACTGATCCATTCGATCCATTGCCTTGGTGAGTTCGACTTGCACGAAGCCCAGATATTGATCCGTGGTGGGATTCATCAGTGCCAGCACGACACTCACAGCCAATATTGCCACAACCAAGCTTAAACGCAGGAGGCCCATATCAAACCCTTCGCTGTTACTGAACCGATGTCGCAACAGATTCGATGGAAACGGAGGCGCGCCGCTCCCCTTTGACAAACAGCAGACGGATGACTAGCCTACGCCCGTTAGGTTTGTGGCGGCAACCATGCTGCTTACATTGCTTGTATCTGGAGGATCATCATGTTTGTCTGGAGCAAACGCCTTATCGCAGCCTTGTTAGGACTATTTGTGCTCATGTTGGGAATCTTTTTCCTCAACACAGCGCCAGACAACGCAAGCGGCCTCACGATTCACACAACCGGCTGGTTGGTCGTCAATTACCTTGGCTTGATTGCGTGGGTTTTTGTGTGGATGATCGATCAAGCCCGTATGCGCGGGAAAAATGTCTGGGTTTGGCTTGTCCCCTTTGTCTTGGCGCCCCTTCCGACATTAATGCTATTCGTCTTGTTCCTCCAAAGACGCATACGGCCGTCATAAAGTGACAGAGCCCGCTCCGGCTTGCGCATCGCGACCGGCTTCTCGATGCAACTGCGCTCGGAGAACCCATACCAGCCAGATACCTGGTAATGCGACCAGAAACGACCAGAGGAAAAATTGTCCCCAGCCGACCATTTCAACCAACTCGGCTGAGGGACGACCGGAGAACACTCGCCCGAGCGCTTCTAGCGACGAGAGCAAGGCAAACTGTGTTGCGGTATAGCGATGGTCGCACAGCGACATAATCAGTGCGACAAACGCGACGGTACCCATGCCGCCGGTCACGTTCTCGACAAGAATCGACGCCATGAGCGCCGCGTAACTCTTACCCATCCAGGCAAGCCACATAAATCCCAAGTTTGAGACCGCTTGCAGCAGACCAAAGAGCAGTAACGACCGAACCATCCCGAGCTTGGCCATGGCGACGCCCCCGGCCAATGCGCCGATGAGCGTGGCACCAATCCCAAGACCCTTTACATACCCAACCTCGCTGACAGAGAAGCCCATCCCTCCAATAAGAAATGCCGTTTGGAGCGAGGCCGCGACGGCGTCTCCGATTTTATAGAAGACGATGAGGGCGAGAAGCCCGATCACCCCTGGGCGCGTAAAGAATTCTTTCAGCGGTCCTCCAACCGCTTCGGCCAGACTCGCCGGTGACGCACTTGGCTCTGACGGTTCCGGACTGACAAGGATCGTGACGACTCCTGCCGCCATTAACGCGGCGAGCAGCAAGTAGGTAGATTGCCATCCAATACGATCTGCCAACAGGAGAGCGCCGGCACTCGCAAGCAACAGCGCACATCGATAGCCATTCACCCACACAGCGGCACCGAAGCCTCGTTCCGGGCGTAAGAGCACATCGGTCCGATAGGCATCGAAGACGATGTCGAGTGAGGCAGAGAGGAAGGCCACCACGAGGGCCAGTATCCCGAGTACTTCCGGGCGCTGGCCCGGCCCAGTCACCGCCATAGCCGCCAAGCCGAGAGCAACACTAATCTGCGTCACCAACATCCATCCACGCCGCCGTCCTAACCAGGGAGGGACCAGCCGATCCATCAATGGAGCCCATAAGAATTTCAGTGTGTATGGGAGCCCGACGAGCGTAAAAATGCCGATGGTCTTCAGGTCGAGCCCAACAACCGTCAGCCAAGCTTGGAGCGTCCCAGCTGTGAGGGCCAATGGCAACCCTGAGGCGAAACCCAGGGGCAACATGATGGCGATCCGTCGGTTCGCGAGGATCTGAATGAACGAGCCTGGTTTCATCGAGCCGTTTTAGTACACATGAGGGAGCAGCATATCATCGGAATGGAGAGGCGACTCAGACATTCTCGAAATCTGATCTATCGAGATGGGAAGGAGGAGCAGGTCGAAGAGGCTCCGAAGAGCCACTCCACACAGCAGCGCATCGAATCTCAGCAGGGTTGCCCATTGAAGGTACAGGGCTTGTAGCGCGAAATATCAAACTCTATGTTTTCTT
>DATHTZ010000178.1:0-3870 GCA_035462675.1 Nitrospiraceae bacterium
AGCGCACGCAAGGTCGTTTCGCTGATCCACAAGCTCGGTGCACGGAAGACGACGGGGCGAACCCCTGAGGCTTTCTCCACAGCCTCAGTGGCTAAGCGGATCCATTTTCGCTGCTGGTCATAACTGGCTGACCTGAAATCCTCGTCTTGTTCGAGGCTACCGTGTTCCCACCCATGTGTGCCGAGTTCGTGCCCTCGCCGCCGACAATCTCTGATCAGATCCGGATAGGTCTCCGCAAACCGTCCGGCAACAAAAATCGTGGCCTTGAGTTTCCATCGATCACAGAAATCCAGCAAGCCTTCCAGCCCGACCTCGGACCCAGGGACCCAGTCCACATCGATGGTAAAATGCCATGGCATGGGAGCATGTGGACGCATGTGATGTCGAGATCAATTCAGAGGTTTAGAGGGAATTTGGGACGGAGTTTGGTGACGACACCATCCTTGAAGCTATCCTGCTGCGCATGCCGGGACGTCCCAGGTTGTCGGAATCGAGCAAGGGGCGGCGACACCGTTTGACTCAAGTCAATGGTCCTTTCTTGACCCAGGATGCCCTCGATCTCCAGCAATAACTCGCTTCGGCACATCTCTCCTTGAAGGTACAGAATCTGACTGTGGGACGGCAGCTGCTCCTTGAGAATGTCACGGATCGTCGCGAAGTGTTCTGGGTGGCGAATATAAATCTTGAAGAGGGCCTGCCCACACCACTGTCCACGAGTGACTCCGTGGAGCTGCTCAGTATGTGTGATCAGTGCATTCAGGTTGTGGATGATTTCCAGGGTCTGTTTATGCGGATCGCCGATGTGCTCACTCACATGACCGACCACGCTCGCCGTGCCGGCGATGAGCAGGTGGGAACCGGAGATGGATGGCTGCAGGGTGGCTCTCGCGAACGACGGGCTGTGCGGACCATAGATGCGAGGATACTCATACGCGCTTACCTGCCGCGGATTTTCGACGTGCGCTCCAGGATGCTTCGCCGCCAGGAAATGGATTGTAAGCGGGCCAGACATCGTCCCAACGGCAGTCCCCGCAGGGAGGGTTCGAGGGAAATCCAAAAGGGTCTCGGCCAGGGCCTGGTGTCGGCCGGCGCAAAATTGCTTGTATCGTTCCAGCCCGTCGGATTCACGGTTGATCTGGGGAAAATAATTCCACACCCGCAACAGATGAGGGTAGCCCAGGGCACGAGCCTGGACGAGCAGGCGTCGATAGGCGGTGTAGGTCAGGATATCCAGTAGCGTGCCCGGGCGTTCTTCCAATTGCAACACGCCAAAGAGCACCTCATCGTTCATTGCACAGTGGATTCCCTCGGCCCGGTGATAGATGACAGGCAGAGTGCTCGTCCACACTTCGGCCAACGGAGGCCTGTTGAATTGCGGCAGATCGAGGCAGACAACCGGGCAGGCGCCTAAACCATCGGGCTCCTCGGGATTCCGATCATGATGGACGATGCCCAGGACGTAGGAGGCCGAGGCCTTCAAAAGGGTTGCTAATCGAGCCGTCTCCACAATAGCCATGCGGAGCGCATGGCTATTGGAGATTGGGTTACGTTGAGCGGAACTCACCGGGGCCCAGGCCCCCGGATCCACGACCCACCGGTTTGACTTTGCTTGGTTCACGCCGCGGATCTCCATTTGTAGTCGCCGCTGCAACTACTCCACCGAGTTCACTACATAACCCGTATCCTCGGCCTCCTCTGAAAGGATTATCCTGAGGTCATCAGCCACCGCGAATAAGATGTCGAAGGGCGCGCGGTAGGCATGGGGGGCTTACCGAAGTATCCCGTACGCTACTGAATCGCATCTCCTGCGACGTCCACGGTCACCGGGGTGAAAATCAGTGTCAAGGGGGGAAGGAGATACCACATGGTCCACTCGTCCGACTGTACGATTCTCACCTTCGTCGCACCGGTTTTCTTCGCCTCTTCGGTGAAATCCTTGACAGTGTTCTGCAGGGTGGCGTCTCCGAAGAGCGGTTTGGTTATAAATAGGTGGACCGCGTAGTTCCTCGTGTTAATGTGGGTCACCTTGTCGCCGTCCAACCCTTTCAAGCCACTAAAATCTGTTGCTTTGCTAGTTATTGAGCAGCCAGCGGCAACTCCCATGACTAACACGAGCATCGCCATAGCAGAATATTTCATGGTTTCCTCCTGTGGATGGACACACGCCCATTCGTGTGTAAATATAGGTTACATCTATCCCAATAGACAGACTGCGATCTGTTCAAAATTGCTCACATTTGAAGAATTCATCCGCAGGCAGCTTTACGCTCGCCCGGCTCGAAATCCACGATGCTTCATTCAAGGCCAACGGCGCACAGATTGATAGGGTCATCTAGGACGCTCGAACCCCGGCATGGGACTTCCCATGTGATTGTCGGGGGTATCATGCAAAGATCGTGACGCAGCCTGCATGGTTGTCGCTCCCAGTTCAGCCAATCCCAGCTTGTTGGCGTGTGCTCTCACATGAGTCAAGAGAGCCTTCATTACCATTTCCTCATCCAAGTCCTTTGATCCCGTTACTATCGTGTAGGGCAATTCAGTCTTCCATAAGAGAGTCCCATCTGCACTCAAGAGATGCAGAGAAAGTCTACGCGAGGAACGCTCCGTTAATCCCGCAAAACCTTTCTGCGGCACTTGATTGACCACACTCCCATCCAGCATACAGTCCATCTGAGGCTCTGCGCTCATCCGTTTCGCCAGGCCTCTCACCTCGTGGTCGGGTACCCTATGCCGGGTCGCGTAGGACAGGCTCACTACACGAAGATCGCTCACTTCCCGAAAAACAGCGATCCATCGCTCAGCCATCACCGGATCTCCTAAGAAAGGCATAACCGCGACGCTTTGTACCAATCCTGGTTGCTGCCGGTCTTGCGGCGCAATCACCCACGAGTTTTCGAACGACTGGAACTCAATGTCACTGGTCCGAGTCATGTCAATCCCGACCGCCCCCAGCCACACCAAGGCCAAGCAGCCTTGCATCGCCATGGCTGTGAGAAGTAGAAGCCCTAAGACCGCGGTATGGCAGGCCCGTTCCCTACGGTTAGGCATAAAAGACCAATCGTGTGGATATTGTCCTTACATCTATCCGACAAGCAGATTGCTGTCTGGTCAATATTGCTCAGGGGCCAGAAATTATGAACGGGAGCAGATTGACTCTGCTTCTGCTCTAAAATCAGCGGGAATAAGAGAGTAGCTGTGCAAGGCGATAGTGAGGAAGTATCTATGCACGTGGACGCTGCCGTTGCACTCCAAGAAGTCTAGCTTTCGGAACTTATTCATGAAGAAACTCAAACCCTGAGCACGTGATGCGGGCCAGTTTGGCCTGCATGTCCTACCTGATCTTCAGGATCATCGCCTCCTACCTGACGGCATTCCAGAAATGAGCCAGTCACAGCATCACCCGAGCCAGCCGTTGGCTGCGCAATTGCGGTTCCATGCAAAAGCTCAATCCCGTCATTCAGAACCAACGTTACAGGGTTAACCCGCACTATTCATGAACGCTTCTGGTGCAATCGTCTGCCTGTGCCTGTCCGCACGCAGACAGGCTGATCCGCTGCTACGACAAACCTTCGGCCGGCGGGCTCGCCCCTCGGACCCTCGACGTACTGCACGAGTACGCCTCAGGGCATCATGGCTCCGCGCGCCGGTCTCGCGACGCGGCTCAGCGGTATCGCGACGAACCGTCATGAATAATGTGAGTTAAGCAACTTCAGCTACTAGGGTCTGTCGACATTTAGTGGAAATTGCGCGAGCATCTCCCCAGCAGGGAGGTTCTCATGGACTATGCAACGTATTTGCGAGAGGATCAGTGGGAGCGGATCAAAGATTCGCTCCCCGGCAAAGTCGGTGATGTGGGCCGCACGGGCGATA
>DATHTZ010000179.1:0-5618 GCA_035462675.1 Nitrospiraceae bacterium
TGGAAAACCTCTTCTACTGTGACACCTAAGGATTTCGCGATCCTTGCATACTGTTTTTTCTCCAAGTCTTTGAGATGGTGCTGAACGATGGCTTCAACAATCGATCCCTTCAAGGCACCGGGCCGAGCTCCTAATGAACCCATGGGACTCTTTCCCAAATGTCCGATTTGTAAGAGCAGACATTCCGCCAGGTCCCGCGCTGCCACGCCGGTTGGATCAAAGCTTTGAATATCCTTCAGGACTGACTCTGCTTCCATCTCGGGGAAGTCGGTGCCTTCGACCATTTCGGCAAGAGACATGCGCAGGTACCCATCATCGTCAAGGTTGCCGATGATCAACCGCCCAATCTCCTTGTCACGATCGGATAAACCGGAAAACGACAGCTGCCAGAGGAGATGGTCTTCCAAGGACGTGGCTTTCGCCATGGTTTGTTCATAGGATGGAAACTCATCCTGCGAGGACGACCGAGACTCGGATCCTCCTATCCGACGATCTCCAAAGTACTCTTCCCAACCAGACGCTGAGACTTCATCTGGAGTATCTCGCTCTTCCAGAGTCGACTCCTCCACGTTTGATGGTTCACTGTTCGCCGATGCCGCCGCATCTTCCGCCTTTTCCTCTGCACTTCCTGCCTCACTATCCTCTGCCTCAGTGGGGAGATCCTCCAAGAGCGGATTTTCCATCAAATGTTGAGTGAGGCTCTGCTGGAGCTCGAGTCGCGACAGCTGCAGCAGCTTAATCGCCTGCTGCAATTGTGGAGTCATGATCAGCTTTTGACTCAGTCGAAGGTCGAGTCTGAGCTTCATACGCACACACCCTTCGACGTCATAACTTGAACCGTTCCCCTAGATAGACGGCGCGTGCCGTCTCACTCCCGACGATGGATTCTGGAGACCCGGCCTCAAGAATCAGCCCTTCGTTAATGATGTACGCCCGATCTGTGATGGACAGTGTCTCCTGGACATTGTGATCGGTGATTAAAATACCGATATCTTTTTCTTTCAATCTGGTAATGATGTGTTGGATGTCTCCGACGGCGATGGGGTCGATCCCAGCAAACGGTTCGTCGAGCAACATGAATGACGGGCTCGTCGCAAGGGCCCTCGTAATTTCCAGCCGTCGACGTTCCCCCCCCGACAACGCATAGGCCATGCTTGTTCGAATATGGCAAAGATCCAGTTCCTTGAGAAGGACCTCAACCCGGTCACGACGTTCTGCCCGAGAGTAGTCCAGCATCTCAAGAATTGCCAGAATATTGTCTTCAACCGACAAGCGTCGGAACACAGACGATTCTTGCGGAAGATACCCAATTCCTTTCCGCGCGCGCCTGTACATTGGCAGATCCGTAATGACCTCTTCCCCGAGCGAAATCGTCCCTTCATCAGGTTGGCACAGACCGACAATCATGTCAAAAATGGTGGTCTTCCCGGCCCCATTGGGTCCAAGCAGGCCCACGACCTCACCTGCGCGGACATCGATCGAGACGCCTTTCACAACCTTGCGCGAGCGAAAACTTTTCACCAAACCCGCTGCACGTAACCAGTCACCATCTGCCTTCTTCACCGAGGAGCTAGTCGGCGGCGCATTTCCCTGAACTGCCTCGATCACTTAGTCACCCCCCCATCCGGCTCGATCCGCACATGGGAACCTCCCTCCACCACACTCCGATCCTCTGCCAAGAACATCGTGATTTGTTTACCGCTGACCCTTGTTCCCTTATCCCAGGCCACCGGATCACCAGTCAGAACGATCTTATCTCCGTCATGGTAGTAGATGGCTTTCTCACAGGTCGCGCTCCCAGAATCCTTTTCGATTTTTACTCGTCCGGTCGCCTCAATCCTGTTGACCGAACGATTCGACACAGCCGGCACGGCATCAGGCTCTTTCGAAGGAGCCCCGCCCTTGACAGCCTCATGCCCTTTCTGATTGTCGCTCGCAGGTGAGTCTTGCGTGCGAAACATCACGACCATGCGATCTGAATAGACAAGCAACGACCCACGAGTTAGAACAACCGCCCCTTCAAAGACCGCTTGGCTATCCTGGTTTTTTACCGTCATCTTCTTGGCCGTAATCGTGGTGCTGACCGCTTGATCCGCTCCACCTTTAGGAATAGCGGCGTCAGCCGATTCGCTCAATGAAGCCATCCCAAGCGGGAAGACATTAAGAAGCAGGAGCCAAATCCACATGTACGTCCTCAAGTACTTCAAATTCTTCGCGGTCCAAATGTCCCAACAGCCCGCGTCCCGTCACCTCTAGCCCATGGCCAACAATACGGACAGGATCTGGCGTGCGTATCTCTCTCGTCTGATCAGTCCATGCAAGATGGTTGGTGTAGATCACGTACCCGCTCTCGGTGTGAATCACGAGGGGCTCTGATCGGTTCGCAAGCACAAAATTCTTCGTCTCAGTATTCAATGTCCCCTCATCTCCGGTCACTGTCAACTCCTTTCCCTGCTGGCCGAACAGTGTGACAGCGACGACTTGGAGCATCGCCCGCTTGTCCCGTTCAAAGAGCCGAGCCTCTTGCGCCTGCACCTGCCATTGAACCGTATCGCCCTTCGTTTGTGTGAACGTAAACTGGGAAATCGTCGCATCAGCTGCATCCATGGAGCCGGGCGCCGCTGCCGTCGGGGTGGGAACCATAGTCGAGTTGGTCACGAGCAGATACGCAAGAAAACAGGCCAAGATCCCACTGAGCGCTAACAAACCACCTCGCACCCAACGTTGCCACACGTTGTCCCTGCTTTCTTATCAAGTAGCATGAAAAGGACTGGCACGATAGTAGCATGAGCTCGATATCAAGTAAACGTATGCCAAAACCGCGGCATGGTTTACTCATGAGCGATGAAGTCGAACACCCCGCCCTTACGAGCGGGGTGTTCTGATCGACCTTTGTGAACGAGATGGGAGAATAGTCGAAACGTAACGCATCGACGCACGTGAATAGATCTCGCCGACTGGAGACCTAGCCCGCAGCGGGACTCGCAGAAGCGGATGCAGCGGGTGCCTGTTTCTTTACGAGCGCAGTATCCGGCCGTGCGACAAGTTCGATCGCGACAAGCTTTGCCGCATCGCCGATCCGCCGTCTGGTCTTCACCATCCTCGTATAGCCACCGGGGCGATCTTTAAATCGAGGTGCCACATCACTAAATAATTTTGAGACCACTTCCTTGCTCCGGATAAATGCGAGAGCTTGGCGCCGAGCCGGCAGGGTGCCCTCCTTGCCAAGTGTAATCATCCGGTCCGTGAACCCTCGAATTTCTTTCGCCTTGGCCTCAGTCGTCTCGATGCGCTCATGTTCGAGCAGCGAAGTCACAAGACTTCGGAACAGCGCCCATCGATGTTTGGTCTGTCGTCCGAGCTGTCTGCCTTGTTTTCTATGACGCACGGGTTCCCTCTTGTTTCGTTACTCGCTCTTCGGACTACCGCCGATGGGTTGTGCTGCATCCAGCTTTACGCCGAGCCCCAAGCCCATCTCCGTCAAGATTTCCTTAATTTCGTTGAGCGACTTCTTGCCAAAATTCTTCGTCCTCAGCATCTCTCCTTCAGTTTTCTGGACTAAATCGGCGATAGTCTTGATGTTCGCATTCTTCAAGCAGTTTGCGGCGCGGACCGACAACTCCAGCTCGTTGACGCTACGGAACAGATGCTTGTTGACCTCACGTTGCGCCTCATCACTCCCAAGATCGGCACGCCCTTCGACCCGCTCATCGGGATTGATAAAGATATCGATGTGATCACGCAGAATGCTGGCCGCTGTGGACAAGGCATCTCGAGGCGGGATGGTCCCATCGGTCCAGATTTCCAAGGTCAATTTGTCATAGTCAGTCATGCGACCGACTCGGGCATTCTCCACGTGAAAGTTCACGCGCTTAATGGGCGAAAACACCGAGTCGATCGCGATCACGCCAATCGGGAGTCCCTCTTCCTTATTTCGCTCAGCAGGCACGTAACCCCGCCCATGCTTCACCGTCATTTCCATATCAAACGAGGTATCCTTGTCCAACGTCGCAATATGGAGATTGGGGGTCAAGATGGTCACATCCGCATCATGAATAATGTCGGACCCCTTCGCTTCACCGGGTCCCTTCTTTTTGAGACGAAGCGTCTTCGGCTTATCGGTATGTACGGCAAGCCGCAGCCCCTTAACATTTAAAATAATGGAGGTCACATCTTCCGTGATGCCAGGAATCGTGGAGAACTCGTGCAGGACCCCTTCGATCTTTACGGTGGTCACTGCAGCGCCCGTCAGTGACGACAACAAGACACGCCGTAACGCATTACCGACCGTCGTTCCAAACCCACGTTCATAGGCCTCCGTCGTAAATCTGCCGAACGTTTGGTTATGCGTATCTTTGTCGACCTCCACCCGCATCGGGATTTGAAAGTCTTTCATCGCTTTTATCATGACTCCCCCTCCATCTCATCAAGTAGCCAGCCACTGAACGGCATCGGTTCGCCGCAGAAACCGACCCCCATGCCCAATTTCGCTTCTACCTGGAATACAACTCCACTACCATCTGCTCGTTCACCGGCAGCGAAATCTGGTCCTTCGACGGCAACGCCCGCACCACGCCCTTAAAGGCCGTCTTGTCCAGCTCCAACCACTCTGGAATACCACGCCCGTCAACGGACTCTAAGGCGGCCTGGATCGAAATTAATGTGCGACTTCTCTCTCGAACGCTGATGATATCGCCCGCCTTGACTTGCGCGCCAGGCACATTGATTTTTCGACCATTCATGGTCAAATGTCCATGGCTGACCAGCTGCCTGGCTTCTTTTCGAGAAGCGCCGAACCCTAATCGATACGCCACATTATCCAGCCGGCATTCCAGCAGCCGCAATAGCGCCTCGCCTGTAATGCCCGTCTGGCGTTCCGCACGCTCAAACACACCACGGAACTGACACTCCATCAGACCGTAAATTCTTCGTAGCTTCTGTTTCTCTCTGAGCTGGGTGCTGTATTCTGAGTTCCTCGGGCGTTTTTGCCCATGCTGTCCAGGAGGATAACTCCGCCGCTCGATGGCGCATTTCTCTGTCATACAGCGCGAGCCTTTCAGAAACAACTTCTCACCCTCTCGCCGACACAACCGACAGACGGGGCCACGATACTTTGCCACTGCTCTACCTCCGGTTACCGGACATCACCATGCGGGTGTGCCCAACAATTCTCGTCTCTTCGACTCTCCCGACATACGCCGTTAGACGCGACGCCGCTTCGGTGGACGACATCCGTTGTGCGGAATCGGGGTCACATCACGAATCATATGGATCCGCAATCCCGCGGCCTGAAGAGATCTGATCGCCGATTCACGACCGGACCCAGGTCCATTCACATAGACATCCACTGTGCGCATTCCACTCTCCATCGCCTTCCGTGCGGCAGCCTCACCGGCCCGCTGAGCGGCAAATGGCGTACTTTTTCGAGAACCTTTGAACCCCTGGTTCCCTGAGCTTGCCCATACGATCGTATTGCCACTTAAGTCGGTGATGGTGACGATCGTGTTATTGAAGGAGGCCTGGACATGGGCCACCCCGCTCTGCACGATCCGGCGCTCTTTCTTCTTCCCTTTTTTGATACTCATACAGCTCCCTAGTCAAGTGACGGCCGCGCACTA
>DATHTZ010000180.1:0-2097 GCA_035462675.1 Nitrospiraceae bacterium
CCGTTTGAACACCAGGTCGCCGACTTTGCCGTGAATGGCATCGAGGAGATCGGTGTTACCCAGCCCAACGGTAAAGTCGCGTCAAGTCGGCGTTACAAGATTCCCCGACCGGCGTGATTATGTTGAAGAGTTCGGCGTGGATAGTGGGTTTGGCTGTGTGATTCCGGATGACCGACGGTGGCAAGGTGGGGATCGTCGCACGTTCTATGAGCGACATGCATTGATTGCCGGACGGTGCTCGGAATAGCCTGTATCCAAAAAGTCGGTTCCCGATCTACAGGAAGGCCTCATCCTGCGCCCCAGAGGGGTCGCCACGGCGTCGCAGGCGTTGAAACAGGGCTGAACATGGTAGCGCGCCTCAGTGCGCTATAGGTCAAATGCGCACGCCATGGAGCCATGCGATATATCTGTATATTTAGACAGGTTGTGCGTGCCTATTTTGAAGCGGCAGTATAGACTCAACGCACCAATGAGCCCCCTCATCCGCGACGCATTTCTCGAACCGGCACTTAGCCTAATCGACACTCTCGACAACTATCGCCATGGCCTCGATTTCTCCGATAGCGAGTTCGTCACCTTGGGCATCCGTCGAATAAATACCTTGCATCCCTCGGGCCGAGCGTTTCTCCAGTCCGCTCGTCAGTGCGCGATAACCGACGTGTCCCTGAAAGCCTACTTCGGGGCCGCGAGCAGTTTCCGCCGCCTGACCATGCTTCACGAACTCAACACGATTCTCTCTCGAAAGATCACCGCGTCAGCGGATCGTTTCGCAGACTTTCCGGAGTTGGCAGGATGGGACGTCTTGGCGTTGGACGGGCACGATGTTCGGCATGCCACTCATGAACCAAAAGCAACCATGGCCAGTGGACGACGGGAAGTGCCCGACACCGTAACGGGATTGTTCTTGCGCGATCTGCGCTCAGGAGCCGCGCGGGTGCTGGCTCAGACCGACGGGCATCAGCATGAGTGGGCGGCCGTCAAGGGGCGTCCCTGGCGTGACTTTCATTGGCATCCCAATGCCAAGGGCACGATCCTGGTGATTGATCCGGTCGCAGTGGACTTTGAGTTCCTGCGCGGGTCGAAGTTCAAGGGCGGCTTCACGGTGATCACGCGCAGTAAACAGAATCTGGCCGTTCGTGAGACCAAGCCGTTGGAGTGGGACAAGCAGCATCGGCACAATCAAGGCGTCCTGTCCGATGAGCGGGTGCGCTTCGCGGAACCGGGCGAGTTTCGCCGCATTCGTTACCAGGATCCTGAGAGCGGTGTGATTTACGAGTTCCTGACCACCGAATTCCATCTAGCTCCTGGCATCATCGCCCAACTCTATCGGCTGCGTTGGGACATCGAGAAGTTCTTTGATGTTTGTGAAAATCTTCTGGGTGAGAAACGAGCTTGGGGGGCGGGGCCCGTAGCCGCGCAGGTTCAGAATGAATTCTTGGTCCTGACGCACAATCTCCTCCTTCTTTTGAGCGAGCGGTTGGAGGCTCAGGAAGAGATTCGGGACGAAAAGGTGGAGATCAAGTATGACGCAGCGCTCCGGCTCCGAGATGAAGCGGCGCGGCTGAATGGCAAGACAGTCTCACCGTGGGTGCGGGTGTTGCGCCGGATCACGCGCTGGAGCAGTCAGTTCACCCGTTGGATTCAGGATGCCATAATCCACGACTGGGAATGGGATGCCGGATTGGTCAAACTCAGACCACTGATGCTTGCCTATATGCGCTGATGGCCGGTGAAGCTATCGGGGGACGCCCTCCCAATCCCTATACACGACTAAAGCGCCAACCATTCCATACCGACCATGCGGACATTTAGAGACCATACACTCACGCTCCCTAGCATTGGGGAGGTAACACCGATCAGTCTCAGAGGGTCGACGACCGCGCCGGGTCCAGCACGACCGAAAAGTCCCGCGACACGCAGGCAGCTGAGCGATCATTGCACTTGATCGGCGCTCGCCCAGGAGCGATAGTTTGATCATCGTAACTCTTGAGACGTTGACATTCGCTCAGACGGCGCCCCAAACGGCGGTAGTCCGGCTTAATCGTTTATACCAAGCTGAGTTGAGTAATGACTACGCGCAGGACTTCTCCATTGCCA
>DATHTZ010000181.1:0-4808 GCA_035462675.1 Nitrospiraceae bacterium
AGCATATAGTTGGCTTTCATGCCCTCAGGAATCACGATACTTTTAAGCGCCGCGTCGAGTTTCACCAGATTCATGCAGGTGGCTGAAGATAGGTAGATTTTGTAGGGATTCTTCATCTCTCCGATGGTACCCCGTAACACCGCGTTCGCCGCAACAGTCATTACATCACGAGAGCCACGGCCGTCCCCGATTCGGATGACAGGATTGCCGAACAATTCTTTCAATGCGGCCCCCACCCCACCAGCCGGGGAAACTCGTATGACATCCTTCACGAGCAAGATAATCTTCACCGCCGTACCGACGATCATGCCTTCCAACAGGTCTGACGTCCATAACGTCACCACGACATTGACCATTGCGATAAACATCTGTTCCTTGCCCACCGAGAAGATCCGCTTAAAGACTTTGTTCGAGCACAGTTTCCATCCGACCCACATGAGCAACCCTGCCAGGGCCGATTTGGGAATTTGATTGATGAGGGTGGTAGCAAACAACAGGAAGATCAACTGAAAGAGCGCATAGTAGAAGTTGGCCCAGAGGGTACGGCCCCCCACGAGCATGTTCGTCGTACTCTTCATCCCACCGGGGATGATCGTCAACCCACCCAGCAGACTGGAGGCGGTGTTGGAGACCCCCATGGCCCGCAAGGTGACATTGGGGTTGGACTTTCTTTTAAACGGGTCGATCTTATCGATGGCGGCGATCGTCGCGAGCGACTCGGTGCAGTCGATGAGGGTCAGTGTGATAATGATGAGTAAGAGAGACCCATATAATTCCGGTCTGGAAAAGGCTTCAGCGAAATGTGGAAATACAATGCCATGTTCAAACACATCGAGGGGTACCTTAATGAGCCATTTCTCCTCGAGCCCCAGGATCCATGAGGTCACGCCGGCCAAGATGATCACGATGAGGGGCACCGGGACGAGCCTAGGCCACGTTCCTTTTATACGGGCAAGTATCCCGCTCAGAAAAAAGAGGAGGAAGAGGGTCACGGCGCCAATGGCGCAGATCAACGGATTCAGACCCATGATCTGTTCGGGGATCAGCATGAGGGCTTTGGGAATGGATTTGATGGGCGGCGTGATGTACCCGAGAAATGCCGGAACTTGTTTGACAATGATCAGCATACCGATCGCCATCAACATACCTTCAACCACCGAGATGGGAAAAAACAGCGCGAATCTCCCGGCGTTGAAGATGCTGAGTATTACCTGGACGACACCAACGATGGCAATGGCCACCAACAAGAGTGGATAGCCCGCCTCCAAATCTCCATGACCCAATGCGAGCGTGCCGGCCAAGAGCGCCGGCGCCAGACCGGCGGCCGGGCCGCTGATCGTGATATACGCGCCACCGAGGAAGGGAAAAATAAATCCGGCGATGATCGCCGAGATCAGCCCGCAGACCGGCGGCGCACCGGAGGCCACCGCGATACCGAGCGAAAGCGGGATCCCCATCATGGCGACTTGCAGCCCCGCCATCAGGTCGTACCGCCAATGCTTCAGCCCAGCGACCCCGTTCTGCGGTTTCTCTTCTGCAGGAATATCGTCTACTGTTAGAGTTGCCGGTCCATGCGACGACATACCGTTCCTCCTGAATTTCAGGTTTCGCTACAACGCCTTGAACCTACACGCTCTTCTTCACTTTCCGACGCAGGTGTTGGTTCATCGTTCCATTCGCGTTCAAGTCTCTCCATCATACATTCGTATCCGATCGGGTCTAGCTGGATATCGACCCCTGCACTGGATTGTCATACTAACCTGGCACTGTAGACATAATGAGAAGAGGGGATTGGCTGAGGATGGCCGGGGGCGTGAGAATCCTGTCCACCATCTCTTGACGCTCCGTGCAAAAATAGACCGGCATACATCGCCAGAGCTGTCGCAATAACCTCGGGACGAGGCCATCTATCCGTGATCATGATGGCCCAGCGTTGTCCGTTTCTCTAGGAGCCTGTCCGAGTAATCGACATCCGATACATCCTCTTTTTAGGAAGTCCCTTAGCCCATGAGTGAACAGAAATTGTTGACCCGGATGTAGGTAATTGTGTGCGTCGGAAATTTCATCTTCGATTACTCGGCCAGGCTCCAGGCTCGTGCAAACCCGTTGCTGATGGAGTCCGGCCCAACTGCACTGAATATATCCGGCACTAAGCGCATACATCTACCGTATCATGATAAAAATCCTTTTACGTGGCGGATGTTACATGAACCGATTAAACGGAAGCAAGAGCCGGGATAACAATGCGTGTATCTTACTTAGAGCGATTGTGCACAAGCGAATAGTGCGGGATCGCTCATAGCCGCCTGCCTAACCAAGCGAGTTCGACCATCACAAATCGTCACCGTGAGATGATGAGATGGGTAAACACCGGTCCTGCCGGGATGACCGTGATTTTTGACATGCGTGAACTGCTTCGCTGAGTCGGCAGGCGGCAAGAGCTGATGAGCCCGAGACCCTGCGCTCACTATTATGGCTTGTCGTCTCCGTTCTACGTGATCATGTTCGCCGGCATCACTCGTTGCTCCTCTACAACCTTCGCACCTTCTTCCTCTTGGACGGCTTAGTCCTACACCTACCTTGTTATGCGCATAGATGATGTCTTGCTCAACAGAAGCTGAAGTGTGCGGTGTTCTCCCCTCCTGCCCCTCCCCGTGAGCCCGGGGTGAATGAACAAAGCACCATGAGTCGCGCAACCTTTCCTGCTGGCGTGGCAAAGAATATCTGTGTTAAGGTTCCGCCGGTCGTTTCAAGCCAGGCGGCTGACGGTGCCGGCTATCTCTCATCCACTCTTGGAGTATTCTGACTATGAATACACAGATTGTATCTCGCTATCCGATCCTGCGAACGGCTAGAAGACTTCTCCCGGCGCTGTATCTGGCCATCGCAATTGTCGCCTGTTCCCTGATGTCATTCGCTTCGCCGGCTGCCTGGGCGGATGTGCAGGAAGACTTCCGGCTATGGGAAAACGTAACGACACGAGGAAATTTTGGCTTCCTCAATCCTGACCTCAAACGATGGCGTTAATGGGCGGAAGTCCAGATGCGGCACCGAGAATTGGGGAAGGAATTGGACCAAGTCTTGTTTCAGCCTGAACAATCAAATTTGCCTGATGAACCAAGGATGGCCATTGGCCAGAACCACATCATGAAGAACTGGTTGATTCCCATCTTTCACGAGTCAGATATCTGCTAAGTGGTGTCCGAGAAGTATTCCAAGATGTTTTTGGACCTCCTGTGCTATCTACCCGGTAATAAGATGCATAAGGTGAATATATTCAAGACGATCGGGTCTAATCGATCGAGCCCATAGTGGGGGAGGAAAATTCCATGAAATCGGCAAGGTGCCTGGGACGAATCACTCGTGGACAGGTTCTAGCGGGAATACTTGCGCTGGTCACCATGCTCTCGTTCACGTATCCCAGTCTCGCGGCCGGGGGAGAACACCACGCACTAAAGCTCCTGTTGAACAAAGACATCATCACGCAACAGGAGTATGACCAAGCTGTCCAAGAGGAAGAACGGGCGAAGGTCGAAGAAGAAGAACGGGCGAAGGTCGAAGCGGAAAAGCGGGCGAAGCAGGCGAACTTTTTCACGAAGAACGGGCTCCAGGTCAGACTGGGAGGCTTCGCCGAATTCGATTTCATCGGCGACAGTACGCAAAGCTTTCAGGAGCTCGTCGGCAATCGCCCCGTCTTGCATAGCAATACGGTGAACGGGGCCAATAGCCAGGTGTTTTTTAGCCCGCGGAACAGCCGGATCATCCTCGATGTGCGGGCCCCAGAGCGAGACGGCATCAAGAGCCGCCTGTTTTTCTCCATGGATTTTATAGGAAACCAACCGGCCGTGGGCACCTCCGGCGTGTCGGAGTTCTCGCAGATGACCAGCCCGGACGCGCGGATCTTTCAGCTGTTCTTCGCGGCCGAAACCCCCGTGGTCGATGTCAAGGTCGGGCAAGATTGGTCGCGGTTTGGATTCATGTCGCAATATTCGAGAGGGCAAGTGTCGACGGCTGTGACGCCGGCGAACATGTTTAATCGATGGATTCAAGCCAGCCTGTCGAAGGAGCTCCGGATGACCGATGCCCTGTCCCTGACTCCCGTCTTCTCCGTGGAGCGGCCGCCCCAGGCCAATGGGACCATGCCCTCGTTTGTTGCGGGGGTTCAAATTGCCCATAACGGCCTGAAAGCGCCCTATAACGGAGCCCAGGCAGCCGACACTGCGCTCAGGTCGTTGAGCTTGCAAGTCAGCGGAGTGGGTCGAAGGCTTGAAGCCAATTCAGGCGGGCCAACGAATACAACGACTGCTCCTGGCGCGCAGCCCAGTCTGAGCAGTCAGACGTATGTGACCGGATGGGGCGTGTCCACCAGTCTCTTTCTCCCAGTCCTTCCGTCAAAGAATGGGGAGTTCGGAAATACGGCCCATGTGGTCATGGAAGGCGTCACGGGAGCCGGTATTGCGGACTTTTTTAATGGTCTGAGCTGGGGGGTGTGCAACCCAGTGTGTGGATTTTCTGCGACCAACAGTGGATTTGGCGGCCCCACCTTTGGCCAAACCAACATCGATTATGGTCTGGGAGCCGTGAGCAGTCAAACCGGCAAGTTCGAAGCGATTCGGACCGTCTCGATGATGGTGCACGGCACCTACTATCTTCCCGATAACGGCAAGACCTGGGTCGGTGGAGGCTATGGAACGGTCTACTCCTCCAACGCCAATCAAATGACCTGTACGACTCCGCTGACAGCAGCGCAATGTGGCGGGGCGAACCGAACGTTGCATAGTATTTATGACCGCGAATTCACCTACTAT
>DATHTZ010000182.1:0-3461 GCA_035462675.1 Nitrospiraceae bacterium
GCTAGAGCAAGCAGTGACAGAAGGCGAACGACTCTACCGGGAGCATCCCTCGCTTGCTCGACATCGGAGTGGAACCGTATCTTTTGTCCTCGTCCCTAACCCTCGTGGTAGCCCAACGGCTCGTCCGCAGGATCTGCAAGAACTGCCGGGAAAGCGTGACGCCCAACACCAGAATTCTCGAATCCATCCAATCTCGGCCAGACTTCTCTGAAACGATCGGTGTGTTGCAGCGGCAAGGCGTCCTGCGAAAAACGTACGATGGACTGGCAGGAGTCGGACTCTACAATGGGAAGGGGTGCGCGCAATGCCAGGGAAGCGGTTTCGTCGGCCGGGTCGGCCTGTTTGAGATATTCGAAGTCGATGAAGAGATTCGAGATTTGATCATGCAACGGAAGCCGGCATCGTTTATCCGCTCGACAGCGATCATGAAGGGAATGAAGACGATGTTTCAGGATGGGCTGGCAAAGGCATTCATGGGTGAAACGACCATTGAGGAAGTCTTCCGCGTAGCCCTGTAATTCTCCAAAAGCACAGACTCAATTTATTGCCCCGTCGCCGCCCTCATTCGTTCCTTATGAGCAGCCCCTCAACCGTACCTCCCAAAGTCTTGTATAGACCGAACCGGTCGGCTTTAGTTCACTCTTCATCAGCACGACCGACTTCACCGCCAGCGAGCCACATGAAAACGGCCGGTCAAATACTCCGCTCTTTGCCAATGCGACTCCAATATGCCGCTCTCCCGTCCCAATCCTCGCCAAGGTCAGATGCGGGCTAAATGGTCTCGTCTCGCGGAGAAAATTTAGGCCTTCACAAGCCTGTTCGATCGCGCCATGGCTCTCAGTAACTCGCTTCCCTTCCACTCCTTGCTCCCAATTCTCCGACGGTCCGACCCACAACACACGCGGACTGTGCGGGCGGGGAAAAGCGCCGAGTCGTTCAAGCGGGACGTTCACAGATGGCTGATTTCCGATCGCCCGCTCAACCGCACCCAGCAACGGATCAATGATCTGCTCGTCCATGTCGCCGAGGAACTTGATCGTAAGATGCATCTTGTCCGGCTGCACCCAGGAGATGCGGGTGTCTCGTTTCATCTCCGGCTCAATTCTCTGCTTCAACTCCTGTTGAACAGCGGCAAATTCGGTTCGAAGCTCTTGCGACAATTCGACGGCAAGAAACGCCCTGATCACTTCGATGCCTTATCGAGCAACCAGCGGCGAAGGAGATCCAATGCGGCTTGTGACGACCGCTGTTTGATGACGTTCCGGTCACCGTGAAACCGGAATTCTCGCGCGATCGGCCGGCCGGTTCCATCATCCAACCCGACATAGACCAGCCCAACCGGCTTGGTCTCGGTCCCGCCACCTGGCCCAGCAATGCCGGTAACGCTGAGTCCCACCGATACGTTGGCGCGCTCGCGAATGCCGCAGGCCATCGCCGCTGCGACTTCCTTACTCACCGCGCCCTGTCGGGCAATGAGTTCCGCCGGCACGCCCAGCATCTCCGTCTTCGCTCGATTGCTGTAGCACACAGCGCCACGGTCCACATAGGCAGATGAACCAGCCACCTGTGTCAACCGATGGCCGATCAGCCCGCCGGTGCAGGATTCCGCTACCGCCAGCATGAGCCCCCGTTTGGTGAGTTCGCGCCCGACGACTTCTTCCATCGTGTCTCGTCCTTCGGCAAAGAGCCAGTCGCTGAGTCGTAACCGGACCTCGCGTGCCAGCTTCTGCAGCAGATCACGATTCTTCTCCAGGGCAGATTGGTTCCCCTTCGTCGTCAGCGAGACCAGCACGCCCATGGGCGATGCGAGCAGTCCCAGGTCGACCGGCGCTCCGTTTGGAATGAGCCCTTTTAGCTTGGCATCGACGTCCGCCTCCGCCAGTCCGAACGTATGAAACACCTGACGAACGATCGGCGCTCGTTGAGGCCGGCCTGATGATTCGCGTGCTGCACGCAGCAATGGCACGACTTCCTGCCGCATCATCTCTTCCATTTCCCGCGGCACGCCGGGCAACGAAACAATCAGCGCCTTCTTCCATGTCAGACAAAACCCCGGCGCAGAACCGACCGGATTCTTCAGCACGGTGGAGCCGGATGGAATCAGAGCCTGGCGCAACTGCGCGCGGTTTGGTATGCGGCCCCATTGCGCGAGTCGGACCGTCATCCCCTCCAACGCTTCCTTGCGACGACCAAGCCGGTGTCCGGTCGCATGGGCCACTGCCTCTCTCGTGCAATCATCAACAGTGGGCCCGAGTCCGCCGGTCATGATAATCACTTGAGATCGCTTTACAGATGTGTGAATAGCCGTGACGATATCCTGCCGTTCATCGCCGACAACCGATTTGAATCGAACTGCGATCCCGAGCTTGCCGAGTTCGTCGGCGAGGAAAAGAGAATTGAGATCGGATCGTCCTCCGATCAATAGCTCGGTACCGATGGCGATGATTTCCGCGTCGAGTAGTGGAACCATAAACACCTTAGCGGGAACTATGTTGCCTCACGAGAACTTCCATGGTCCGCGCATGTGGCCCAACAGGAAAACACTCCTGCGGGATGCTCAAAAAGGCCAGACTTCTCACCCGCCCATCCCGAGCTGCCAAGACAGCTCGTTTCCCAAGTGGGCTGCGTTGAGAATGCTTTCAAGGCGAGAACGCCGCTGGCGGACTTATTCAGCCTCCCGCTAATGGATCTTTGAAAAATCTATACTGAAGCTCGACTCTCCCCCGTTCGCCGGAAAGACCGTGATGGTCGTTTTGGCATTCGGATCGAAGTCGGCATAGTTGAACGAGGCGACGACCTTCGCTTTGAATCGCGGGCTGTCCGGCCAAGCAGCACTGCGATTGGCGACCCCATCGAAGCGTACGTTCACGGGCTTGATAGTTTTTCCTCCCTGGTCGAACACCATATAACTGTCCAGCGCGAAGTTGAGGACATCCCCGAAGATGACCGTGCTGACCAGCAGAGTCTGTCCTTCCAAGATTTGCATCACATCGGTCTTACCCGGCTGGATTCCCCGCAGGCCCATATGCGTCGCCATGACCGATAGTCCACCAAGCTTCGTGATCAAAAACCCGCTGGAATGGAGCTCGTCGGTTGCACCGAATCGTACATAAAACGTATCCGGGTGGCTCTGCCTCTGCGCCGCTTCTTTTCCCCGATCGAGTGCGATCTGAACCTCCTCCACGGTAGGATGCACATCGATGGCATGCGCCGACACAGGAGGGAAACCACTCAACACAAGAATGCCCGCACAGAGCAGAGTGCTCCTCAACCGACCCGTCGGCCGGGGCCTCTGGGCGGCGTGTCGATGAACCTGTGCGCCCCACATGGTCATGATGATCATGCCAGTACCAGAACACTCTTCTCCTGTCAACGAACGGCCAGCCCTCCCCTAATCCGGACGTACGGTCGTTGGAGGAGTTTTCATGCGCAAATTCGAGTGCCAACTCACGACGGCGAGG
>DATHTZ010000183.1:0-2209 GCA_035462675.1 Nitrospiraceae bacterium
GGTTCATGATGCGAAAGGCAAACGAGAAGATTCTCCCGATCCTTGTGAGTACCCTTGCCATTGTGGCGTTGACAATGACCCCGACGTTGGCCAAAGACTCGAAAAACAAAAAGTCCAGCTACTCATCTGCGAAAGCAGCGGCTGAAGCAGCTGGTCATGCCCCTGAATCAAGCAATGCGCCAAAGGCCAACCCGAATGACTCCAAGCCGGGCCCGGCCTGGAAAACCATCGGCGGAACCGTGAAGAACGTCCACCGCGACATCTACACCGTGGAAGACTTCGAAGGGAATCAGGTGACGCTGCGCATCGGGCAAGGCACAAAGCACATCAACAAGAAGAAGGTCGGGGACACCGTCCGCGCTGAAATTACGCGAGGCGGCTTCGCGAATTCCATTCAGTAACCCCTCTTTCGAATCCGCGCACCCACCTCACGCGCGGTGGCATCCTTGAATGGGCCGGCCCTGAACAGGTCGGCCCATTCATTATGAGTCGCCTTGCATCATAGAGTCATCGAGACACAGCCTTCGCCGATTTCTGAAAGACAATATCGCCGTAATAGGCCGTGGCGCTCTCCTTGGTATTGTCCGTATCGCTCATGATCGCAACGCCGTTGATCATCGGCGGCTCCTCCCCGAACGCTTTCTTGTAGTCTTCGTAAATATTCCGCTCTTCGTCGATCCACATGCCCACTTTCTGAGTGCCGCTCTCGACGATCACCATCTTGGCAAAATCGGTATAGGCATTCTCGACAATCGTGCCGACCGGCGCCTTCGTGTCCCAAATATAGTTCAAGGCAGCGATGGGGATATCTCCGAATACAGCCTGCCCGGCTTTGAACTTGAGCTTCCTGCCGAAGCTAACTTTGTCTGGATCGTACTCAAAAGTGATATAGAGCCGAGCCGGAAAGTCGTCGCCCTCCTTGAGGGTCACGTCGCTGCCCTTCAGCACATTGTCGATTTTCCAGCGCCACCGGACGATCGGGAATTCTTTCGGATCGATCAGCACCGGCTTGGTCAGGCCGGAAGCCGAGGCCTCGCTCACCGCCTTCACGATTGTCACACCTCCCTCTTTCACCACTTCATAGGAGGTATGTTTGAGTATCTTCTTAAAGGTAAGCGGCTTCCACCCATCTGGCATCGCTTGCCCAACCGGACTGGCTGAAAATGTGCCCACTTCAAGCACTGCCCCACTCTCTGCCCAGAGACATGTCGGAACAATCAACAACCACGTCGCTAGGAGTATGCCCGTCGCAACCAGCATCTTACCGTTTCCCTCTTTGAAGGCAGGCATTGTTCGACTTCGACTGCGCATCGAACGAGCACCTTCCGAGCGTGTGCGTTCTGCGAGCAAGAAAGGCGGCCATGTCTTCCCTTATCCCCATCGCAATCAACACGAATTTCCATGCCATTTTTCCATCCACTTCCGCAGTGAGGGAGGTTAGATGATCCTTCCACTGGGCCACGGCGTCCGGGCTGCAGCCACTGGTTGAGCCGCACTTCGCGGGCCACCTAACGGAGGACCATCCGCGGAGTTAGACCACGACATCGGCATCTACAAAAAGTCCTTGGCATGGCGTATACGCATCTTCTCAGCCTTCTTGAGCGAGAGCTCTTCTGCCTTTTCAAGTGCAGGCTTGACCACCGCCTTATCGAATACCTTGAGTAGGGTATCAGGCGAATCGTATTTAAGCAGGTCGAGAACCCATTCACCGTATTTCTGCTTTAGATCCGCAAACATTGCGAACGGCTCCTCACTCTCGTGTATGATCGGCACGAACGGTATCATGTAGTTAGGCATGGTCGCCTGTAGTTCTAGCGGGGCTGACCGGGGATTAGTTATGTCGGCAATGATGAACCGGCTGATCCCGGCCAGCGTCTTGATGGTTTCGGTGAAGTCCTGCTGAGTTGGTTTCTCGAATTCGAACAGCATCGGCACAAACCCACGCTCGCGAAGCGCCTCGCGAATCCTGTCCAGCACCGCCTTTCTCTCGCTAGTAAAACGGCCGAGTATAAGAACGCCCTTCTGCCCGATGGTGTCGATGACGTTCCGGATATTCTCATTGTGCAGAAGCAGGTAAATGAACTGAGCTACTTGGAGGTCGTCCACCGTCATCTGAGTTTCGCTGCTATCTTCTCCCTCGTTCCCATTCCTCTTTCGTCGGTACCGGATGATGAGGTCTCTTTGCTTCGCGCCGTCGAGGTTCACATCC
>DATHTZ010000184.1:0-19999 GCA_035462675.1 Nitrospiraceae bacterium
GTTCTGTATATTCGGGAGAGAGATTGCCTAATTGGACGCGACATCCTTGGTGCTTGCGGCCAATTAGGCAATCTCTCTCCCGAATATACAGAACGTGCCTTGACACAAATCGAATCCCGTTGCTAGCATGCAGTGTGCGCACCGCCCAAACATGACCTGGCTGTATTCTCAATCCATTATGCGAATATCATGGTTGGCTGCCGCGAGCAGTCTTGTCTTCGCCTTCACATCACCCGCCTTTGCGTTGGAACCTCATGAATTCATCCTCTCCAATGGGATGAAAGTTCTGCTCGTCGAAGTTCCCAAAGCTCCGGTTGCGACCGTCCAGGTCTGGTATAAAGTCGGCTCACGCAACGAAGTCATGGGCCGTGCAGGTCTCTCTCACATGCTGGAACATATGATGTTCAAGGGCACCGCCAAATACCCCAAAGGCGCCTTTTCCCGTCTTATTCGCAAGAACGGCGGGACAGACAACGCCTTCACAAGCCAGGACTTCACCGCGTACTTTGAAAATCTGGCAGCCGACCGCGTCGAGCTGGCTCTGGAACTTGAAGCCGATCGCATGCAAGGACTCGTGCTCGACAGGCCTGAATTGGAGACAGAACGAGAAGTCGTGAAGGAAGAACGCCGCCTTCGCACCGAGGACGACCCCCAAGGCGCGCTCGTCGAGGCGCTCTTCGCGCAGGCCTATTTCAGCCATCCATACCATTGGCCGGTGATCGGTTGGTTCGGCGACTTGGATGCCATGACTCTCGATGACTTGCAACGGCATTACGACACCTATTACTCGCCCAACAACGCAACCCTCGTCGTGGTGGGCGACATCAAAGCTGACAGTCTGCTCCCCACGATTAAGCAGCTCTTCGAACCGATCCCGCGAGGACCGGAGCCTAAACCGATTGCCACCGTGGAGCCGGAGCAAAAAGGCGAACGCCGCTTTCTCCTTAAGCGGGATGCGCAAGTCCCGTTCGTCATGATCGGCTATCGCGTGCCTAATTTTACGAGCGAAGATTCGTACGCACTCGACATTCTCGATTCGATTCTGTCGCATGGGAAGAGTGCGCGCCTGTACCAGAGCCTCGTCTACGAACAAAAATCGGCGCTGGCAGTCGGATCAGAATACAGCTTGCTGCAGACCGATCCGGGCCTTTTTTACTTCTATGCCCTCGTAAGCCCTGGCCAAAAACCGGAATCGGTCGAGGACGCCCTTCATCAAGAGATCAAGCGCCTCCAGGCCGATCCGCCGACAGAGCAAGAACTGCAACGGGCAAAGAACCAGGTCGAAGCCACCCATATCTTCGAACAGGACTCCAACTTCCGGCATGCCATGCTGCTCGGACAAGCTGAATCAGTCGGCGCGGGATGGCAGAAAATCGACCAATTTGTCGAACGGATCCGGGCGGTGACGACCAAAGATATTCAGCGTGTCGCCCGTCAGTATTTGATGGAAGACAATCGGACCGTCGGCACATTGATTCCCTTGCCTCCCAAACAACCAGAGGCGCCCTCCACCGCCACGCAACAGGGAAAACCCTAATGATACCGACGACAAGACTACGGCCTGTCGTGCTTCGACGACAGGCGACTCTAATCCTCGTGGTGGGGCTCTGCGCGTTGTTCTTGGCAGGCGGTTCCAGTACGGCAGCAGAGATCGCACCGACAAAATTTATGACGGCCAACGGTATCACGGTGCTCGTCCTTGAACAACGTTTCCTCCCCATCGTTGAAATCCACGCGCTGATTAAGACCGGCTCAGCGCAAGACCCTCTCGACAAAGCAGGACTCGCGAATCTCGTCGCCAGTCTTCTGGATGAAGGAACAACTACGCGTACATCAAAACAGCAGGCAGAGCAAATCGATTTCGTCGGCGGAGCCCTAGAAGCCAAAGCTTCGGAGGATTACACTACGGCCTCCGCCCGCGTACTCAAGAAAGACATCGACCTCGGCTTTACCCTGCTCGCGGACATGCTGCAACACCCTGCGTTTCACAAGCAGGAATTCGAACGGATCCACACTCAGCTCCTGGGCGAAATGGCGAGCGATAACGACGACCCGGGCCATATCGCCATGAAGGCGTTCAATCAGCTCGTTTTCCACGGACACCCTTACCGATGGCCCGTCAATGGAACAGAGGAAACGCTCAACAAAATCACCCTGGCCGACGTGCAAACCTTCTACGGACGGGAATATTCCCCTTCCCAGGTCATCCTGACCATCGTCGGCGATATCACGCTTGAACAGGCCACTGCACTCGTACAGACCCATTTTGGAGCCTGGAAGAAAGGGACCCCGACAGCACGGAATATGAAAAAGCCCTCGCCGGTCGAACGGAAAACGGTCCAACTCATCGAGAAAGATCTCACCCAATCCACCATTGTGCTTGGCCATGGAGGTCTTTCACGCACTCATCCGGATTATTATTCCGTGACGGTGATGAATTACATCCTAGGCGCTGGTGGATTTTCATCCCGCTTGATGGATTCGATTCGCGACAAACAGGGATTGGCCTATGGGATCATGAGCCACTTCGACGCTCGGCTGATGCCTGGTTCGTTCTGGGTCAACCTTCAAACCAAGACGGAGACGACCAATCAAGCCATCACCAGCGTCCTGTCCGAGATCAAATCCATTCGTGACACACCCGTGTCCGACCAGGAGTTGGCCGAAGCTAAATCATTCCTGATGGGCAGCTTCCCACTACGATTTGATTCCACCGCAAAACTTGCGCACGTGCTCGCTCAAGTGGAACTTTATGGCCTGGGATTCGAATATTTTTCGGAATACCCAAAATGGATAGACCGGGTCACAAAGGAAGACGTCCAACGCGTTGCTAAACAATACCTGGACCCTAAACGATACGCCTTAGTGGTAGTAGGCGACCTTGCCAAAGCGAAGGTCAAACACTAGCAGGATGCTGAAAAAGATCGCCAGCGTCGTTCTCATATCGCTCAGAAGCTCAACGTACCGAAGCGTACGCCTCGCCTCCTCGCTCGCTGCGGCCTTGCTGAGCGGGTTTTTTGAGCATCCTGCGTGGTATTCTCTTGTTATTCCAGACGTGCAGATCAGTGACGTGTTCGCGTGCTTACAGAGTCTTTCCGCAGCCTGCTAGGCGCAACGTTAAAGGCAGGAATCCATGATGACCGAATCCCTCCACAGCAGACTCACTACGCTCCGCCAGGTCATCTCGGACATGCAGTCCGTCCTAGTCGCCTTTTCCGGTGGGATCGACAGCACCGTCGTCCTGAAAATCGCCCATGAACAACTCGGTGAACAGGCGCTGGCCGTCACCGCTATTTCACCAACGTTTCCCACAATCGAACTCGAGAGCGCGAAGCAAGTCGCCGCAGAGATCGGCGCGCGGCATGAACTGGTCCACACCGATCAGCTCGAGATTCCCGCCTTCGTACAGAACGATGCAGCCCGCTGTTTCCATTGCAAGACCGATCTCTATCAATTGCTCGACGGGCTGCGTGAACCGCGATCGAGCCGTTGGATTACGGACGGAACGAACCTCGACGATCTCGGGGACGATCGACCTGGAATCAAAGCCGCGCGCGAGTGGGGCATTCGAAGCCCGTTGGTCGAAGCCTCCCTCTCGAAGTCCGATGTGCGGGCACTCGCCCAGGCTTTGGGACTCTCAAATTGGGATAAGCCGGCTGCGGCCTGCCTCTCTTCCAGAATTCCTCGCGGCGTCCCGATCACGATCGAAAAGCTCCGCCGAGTCGAGGAGGCAGAAGATATTCTGCATGCTGAAGGATTTCGCCATGTGCGTGTGCGGGAGCACGGGGAGGTTGCGAGAATCGAGGTCGGAGCAGAGGAGTTTGCCCGGCTGAGCCAGCTAGACTTGCGTACACACATCAGTGCCCGCCTCCGTAAAGTTGGGTTTCGCTTCGTCTGTGTAGATTTGGAAGGATACAGACCTGGCGGGATCAGCCTAGGGTAACCCCGCCAGGTCCAAGATTTATCGCTGATAGGATTTTGACAGCGCCTCAAGCGCCTCGTCTGCGAATTTTCGGTGGTCCGCCTCGTTGAGACTTCGCTGCACGACTTTCTCCGCAACCATCAAGGCCAAATCAGTGGTTTGTGCGCGAATATCCTGAATCGCTTTGCGACGCTCATGATCGATTTCACGCGTCGCATCGCCTTTGATCCGTTCAGCTTCGGCTGTCATCCGCTGCTCATTTTCCTCCATGAGCCGCTGCGCCCGTTCCTTTGCGGCAGCCAGAATTCCTTCCGCCTCTTTCGCAGCCGTGTTCAGTTTGGCCTCGTACTCCTTGAGTTTCCGTTCAGCCTCTGATCGGTGACGCTCAGCTTGATCGAGGCTGTCCTTAATTTTCCTTTCCCGCTCCTCCAACATGCCCACGATACCGGGAAAGGCAAACTTGTAGAGGACGAACAAGAGAATCGCAAACGACAGTACCTCCCAAAAGATCAGGGAAGAAAAAAAGTGAGATTCAAACTGAGGCATAGTTCACATCAGAAAGGCCGAGGTTAAGGTTGAGGTAACAACTGAGTGGCTTCCCTCGACCTTGACCTAGACCTAACCCTGCTCCTATTTGCGGAGACCCATGATGATGAAGGCAATGACCAGGCCGTACAACGCGATGGCTTCCACCAGCGCGAACCCGATCCACATATACTTTCCGACGCGAGCTTCTGCTTCAGGCTGGCGCGCCACCGCTTCAATCATCTTTCCAAATATATAGCCGATCCCCACACCGGCTCCGGCAAACCCTGCTGCCGCTAACCCCATACCCAACAATGCTGCTGCTGCTGAATCCATTATGTCCTACTCCTCCCTTGTCTGAACTTGCACGCGCTAGTGCGCATGCTCATCATGGCCATGTAAATGGAATGCGTCTCCCAAATAGACGCAGGTCAACACGGTAAAAATATAGGCTTGAATGAACGCGATACCGACTTCCAATCCGTTCATCGCGATTGTGAACGCAAAGGGCAACCACCCGATTAACAAACCGCCGCTAATGGATAAGCCGAACAGGACTCCGAGGATCACGTGGCCTGCCGTCATATTCGCAAACAACCGGACGGCCAGCGAAATGGGCCGCGCCAATTGGCTGATCAATTCGATCGGCACCATCAATGGCAGCAGCCACCCAGGCGTACCAGGCGGAACGAGAATGCCCAGGAACTTGATTCCATGCAGAAAAAATCCCATGACCAAGCTGAGCCCATACACCAGGCAGGAAAACACAGCCGTCACGATAATCTGGCTCGTCACGGTGTAGCTGCCGGGGATCAGCCCAATAAGATTACAGAAGAGAATAAAGAGAAACAGGGTGGCGATGAGAGGGAAAAATCGCATCCCGTCTTTACCCATCGTCTCCATGATGATGCCGCGAATGAAATCCACCATGATCTCTGCCATGTTTTGCAACTTGCCGGGCACCAGCTTGCGTGCCGATCCTGCCATCACCATAAGCACCGCCACCAGGGACACGACCACCCACATGATGACGACGGCTTTAGTGATAGAAAGATCCAATCCGCCAATCGAAATCGGGATCCAGTTATGAAGTTCGAACGGATGAAGCGGGCTTTCTTCCATGGCTCTTTCGCACCTTCTTTATTGAAAAACGCTATGTCTTCGGCCACCGCTGCGCCGACCGATACGCATTTCTAACCCCAGCCACGATGCCTAGCATAAGCCCTCCCGCCATCCCCCAGGGAGTGGAGCCGAAGACGTATGTATCACAGACCCAGCCCAACCCTCCTCCGACAATCAGCGCAGCGAGCAGATCGGTTGCGATCCGGACCGCTTGGCCAAGCCCGGCGTACAATGGATCTTGTGAAGGGGGCATGTCGTACCCACGGAGGAGAGTGCAATGCAGCCCATAACGCAAAGACTCTGCCGATGGCGGGCGCACAATTCAAGCAGAATCACTGTGAAATTGTCAAGCCGACCTTGTGCTGTGACACAGGTGAAACAGTGGGGTATAGTGAGTGCTGCCCAGAAATAGAGAGCAATATCATCCATGACTCGTTTCTCCCAACCGGCGTTCCTGATCGGTCCTCCACAACCGCTGGTCCTCACGACTGCCGGCCAAGGGAGAACACCCTTTGAGTTGTACCGCCTGATTGCCTCTCCCTCTCAGCCATCGTTCCTCCTTGATAGCGGAAAGCGGACAGATGGCGGGAGCCACTATTCATTTCTGGGAAGTAACCCCATCTCGGTACTGACTGGGCGACAAGGACAGGCTTCCCTTCGCACCCATGAAGGAGGTGAGTGTTCCTCGCACGACCCCTATGGAAGCCTCTGCAGCCTATTCGCCGGCTCCCAAATCAAGCCTCATCCAAGCCTGCCTCATTTTTATGGCGGGGCCGTCGGCTACCTCAGCTACGATCTCGTGCGCGAATTCGAAACGCTTTCATCCATGGCCAAAGACGATCTGCAGTTACCTTATCTGCAATTCGGCCTGTACGACATCGTCACCGCCGTCGATCATCAATACGATCGTCTACAGATAATCTTTTGCCCGCCCATGGACCGGTTTTTAGGAGAACCCCGAGAGAAGCTCTATCGTGAAGGCTTAGATCGACTGGCTGAGTGCGAAGCCAGACTGAGCGGAAGACCTGGTCCTCTCAAAGCTCTCCCCTCACTCGATCAAATGGTCTTTCACCCCGACCAAACCCGAGAGAGCTACCTCGATCGAGTCCGGCGCTGCCAGGAGTATATTGCAGCTGGAGACATCTACCAAGCCAATCTGTCGCATCGATTCACCCTGCAATCATCCAACGCCTACCGCGATGGCACAGATCGACAGCCCTACGAGCAGGAGCTCTATCGACGCCTGCAAGCTGTCAACCCCTCGCCCTTTTCAGGGCTCATGCACTTTGACGACGTCACGTTGATCAGTTCCTCGCCAGAACGCCTTGTCCGCTTGCATGGCCGGCAGGCGGACACGCGCCCGATCGCCGGAACCAGACCGCGCGGACGCGATGCTCCCGACGACCAACGCCTCATCAGCGAATTGCTTGAGAATGAAAAGGAACGGGCAGAGCACCTCATGCTTGTCGATCTCGAACGGAATGATCTGGGCCGCGTTTGCCGATTCGGCAGTATACAGATGGATGAATTCATGGCGATCGAACAGTACTCCCACGTCAGCCATCTCGTATCCCATATCAGCGGCATCTTAAATCCGGATGCCACGCCATTCGATCTGATTCGGGCCCTGTTCCCGGGCGGCACCATCACGGGCGTGCCAAAGATCCGCTGCATGGAGATTATCGAGGAACTGGAGCCGATACGCCGTGGCCCCTATACTGGATCGTTTGGCTACATCGCCTGGAACGGCGATCTCGATCTCAACATCGTCATTCGAACGTTGGTATGGTCTGCGGGAAAGGGATACTTGCAGGTCGGTGCGGGGATTGTGGCCGACTCCGACCCGGGCAAGGAATACGAGGAAACGCTCCAGAAGGCTCAGGCGTTCTTCAGCGCGCTGCAACAAACCTAACGATGTGGATTTATCTCAACGATCGGTTTGTGAAAGAAGAGGAGGCCCTTATCTCCGTCTTCGATCATGGGTTTCTCTACGGCGACGGCGTCTATGAAACGATTCGTTCTTACGGGAGCCGGATCTTCATGCGGGACCAACATCTGGCTCGGCTTCGCCGGTCTTCGTCCGCAATCGGCCTGGCTATCCCTATTCCCGAGCACAAATGGCCAGATCTCCTCCACGAATCTATGGTGCGCAATAACATCGGCAATGCTCAGCAAGACGCCTATCTGAGAATTACAGTTTCTCGAGGAGCCGGCGGTATCGGCCTCGATCCAGCCCTGTGCCCAGCCCCCACCGTGGTGATCATGGCCAAACCGCTTCAGCCTCCATCACCCGAACAATATCGTATCGGTGTGAGCCTGATCGTTGCCAAAACGAGACGGAACTTGCCCAGCGCCCTCTCACCCCAGATCAAGACCACAAATTTTTTGAACAACATTCTGGCCAAACGGGAAGCCATCGCAGCCGGTGCCTTCGACAGTATCCTGCTCAATTGGGAATCGCACCTGACGGAATGCACCGTCAGCAACATTTTTTTCGTCCGCGCAGGCCGTCTCTGCACCCCGGCACTTGCATGCGGCTTGCTGGACGGGATCACACGCGACATTGTGCTCAGCCTCGCGCAAGAAGCGCAGATCCCCATTGACGAAGGATATTTTGGGGTCGAGGCGATCCATAAGGCTGACGAGTGTTTTCTGACCAACACGAGCATGGAAGTGATGCCGGTCACCGCGGTGGACGGGTATGCGGTGGGAAATGGAGCTGCTGGCCCTCTCACCCAGCAGCTCCACGGACTATTTATTGCCAATCGAATGCGCTTTATAGAACCCTAGCCACAGCCCATCCTCACAAACCACATTGTTTTCACACACTATTTTTTGATTAGCCCGCGGGCATAGGATCTGCATTTTCTTGACACCCAGTAGCGGACTGGTATCGTTGCAACCATGCACAACACCTTTTCTCTAATAGCCACAGCCCTCCGGCGGCACGCAGCCACTGGACTCACCACAACTGTACTGGCGGGAATCGGCTCGTTGGCCTTCTCCGTGCAAGCAACTACGGCAGAAATTTATCAGTTTATCGGATCCAACGGCACAATCTCGCTCACCAATGTCCCCTCCGATCCTCGCTATCGGAAAATCGAGATCGAATCCAGCCGATTCCACACTACCTTGTCCGAACGGGAGCTCGAACCAGTCATTCGTCGGCATTCTTCCCAACACCGACTCCACCCCGCGTTGATCCGAGCGGTCATCAAAGCTGAATCCGACTTTGATCCACGGGCAGTTTCTCGCTCAGGTGCTATCGGCCTGATGCAACTAATGCCACAGACCGCCGTGCGCCTGGATGTGCGGGATATGTACGATCCGGATGATAATGTGGGCGGAGGGACGAAATACTTACGCCAACTGCTCGACCGCTTCCATGGGAATTTACCGCTGGCCCTGGCGGCCTACAATGCTGGAGAAAATGCGGTTGACCATTATCAGGCACTTCCACCCTTCGATGAAACCAGACAGTACGTCAGGAAAGTTCTCCTCTACTACCGCACGTTCCTGGTCCGTGATGGCGTCATCATGGAACGCCCGGTCAGCCAATACGACTCCCCGGAGACAACAACAACCCCCTCGATTTCTGAGATGTTTTCCCGCTAACGACTTCCCCACTCGCTAGGCGACTGTGTTGTTGCCATCCGGCCCGCTTAGTTTCTGGAAAATCAGATCGGTAATGGGCTCCGACGCTATTCTCCCGCCACAGCGCCGCTTCCGCGACGCATTGCGCCACTTGCACCATGTTTTTCACTTCCAGCGCCCCTCGGCTTGCAAACGGCTGGGTCACGAGTTGAGCCCACCGTGATAGTTGCGCACAGGCCCGAATAAGCGACTCCCCCGAGCGAATGACGCCCACCTGTCCCCACATCGTTCGCCGGAGTGAGCTTCGCAACTTTTCTGCATCATCCAGTGTGCCGAGTTGGCCCTCTCGGAGTGTGTCATCCTGAGTCGACAGTGCGGGAGGCTTTTGTCGGTCGGCAAACACCACGGCTGCCGAGGCTGCGCGCGCACCAAATACCAATCCTTCGAGCAAGGAATTGCTCGCTAGACGATTCGCTCCATGCACACCACTGCAGGCCACTTCCCCGGCAGCAAAGAGCCCGGGAACCGTCGTCGCACCGTTCAGATCAGTCCAGACTCCGCCCATCATATAATGCGCACTGGGAGACACAGGGATCCATTCCTCCGTGATATCGATGTCATAGCGAAGGCAGGTCGCATAAATCGTCGGGAAACGCCGCTTCACGAACTCTGCCCCCAAGTGGGTGACATCTAGATAGATGTGGCGTGCTTTCGTCGCGGCCATCTCTGCCAAGATCGCTCGCGACACGATGTCTCTCGGGGCTAACGCACCCATGGGGTGGTATTGTTGCATGAACAGGGCTCCCTTGTTGTTGCGCAGCTGCGCCCCCTCGCCTCGCATCGCTTCCGACAACAAAAACGGCGGACTCGACGGCAAATACAGTGCAGTAGGATGGAATTGCACAAACTCCATATCTTGAAGCACTGCACCGGCGCGCAGTGCCATGGCCATCCCATCACCGGTGGCGTTCGGGGGATTGGTCGTCCGCGCATAGATCTGCCCGGCCCCGCCGGTCGTCAATACAACCGCGCGAGCCGGCAGCACGAACTGGCGGCCAGACCCTTCATCCAGTACAACAGCCCCACAGCAACGTCCAGCGTCAACAACGAGATCCACGGTAAAGTGATGATCCAATCGCTGAATACGCTCCTGCCGATTCACCTCGGCAATCAACACTCGCACCATCTCGTTCCCTGTCGCATCCCCTCGCGCACGCAGAATGCGACTCCTGCTGTGAGCAGCCTCCCGAGCGAACGCGAACTTACCGCCGACTTTGTCGAACTTAGCCCCCCACCCGATCAATTCTTGAATCCGATCAGGTCCTTCTTCCACGAGGACCCGCACGGCTTCTTTCCGGCAGAGCCCATGCCCCGCTTTGAGCGTGTCGGTTAAATGAATGGCCACGTCGTCTTCTTCACTCATCGCCACCGCCACCCCGCCCTGTGCATGGATCGAACTGCTCTGAAGCGGATGCCCTTTTGTCAGCACCATGACACGGCCGGCACGGCTCAACTCCAACGCTGCGCGAAGACCGGCCACACCGCTCCCAATGACCAGGAAATCGGCCTGCACCGGAGTACTGGATCGGCGAGACGGCATGGATTATTTCTTCTTGGGAGAACGTGTGGGATCGATCGTGGCCTGCCGAGCTTTCATACCGAAGGGCGCATCGCCTTGAATCCCGCGCAACAGAATCGACTGTGTGCCGACCCACTGCAATTTCGTATGGCCTCGCTGACGGAGGCCAGGATCGTCCGCATTTTTTTTCCACAGTCCCTGCCAATGCACGAACACATCGATGTTGTCTCCTTCGACCATAATACGTTCAATCGCAAAGTCCAACGTGATGGCGCTAAACGTCTCAAAATCGCCCCGGGCCTCTTCCTGCAGCCGCTCAAGCTGATCAAGCGGCATCATGAGCGCGGCCAGCTCAGATGAATCTTTTTTCACATACGCGTCGCGAAGCGATTCCACTGCCCGATCGATACGGAGATACCGTTCGTGGTCTTCGGGATATTGAATCGTCTTGCCCCCGCAGCCGACGCCTATCAAGGATATCGAACTGAGCAGGAGCAAGACAGGAAATAGTGGGAACTTGTATGGGAGCATGCTGATGGCAGTATAGGAATGAGTATCAGGCAGGTCAAGCGGCCCGTGAGCTAACCCTCACCGGATCGCAGGTCACCAACGTGTTCGGCCTCAGCACAATACAAGATCATTTTATTCTGTTGATGAGCTTGCAATTTTCCGTGAAAAATTCTACACTCGGCCCCTTGCAGGAGAGCGAACGCATGTCCAGTGTGCTAAAAAAACGCCGAAAAAAAATGCGCAAACACAAGTATAAAAAATTGCGCCGGCGTCAAAAGTTTGAACGTCGTAAAAGCTAAGCTTCACCCGAGAAGGGGGAGGAGGGGTCCGTGCCCGAAGGCAAGAAAGTTCGCATCTGCGTCCGGACTGTGAACTGCGCCTACGTTGGTGACTTTCTCATTCCTCCCATGCGGAATCGTGTGTCCGATGCGATTAACGAAGAGCAACGCCTCTTTATCAGCCTCACCGACGTGGTAATCAATGAAAAAGATCGCTCGGATTTCGTGGCCATCAACAAGAACCTGATCGAGTCCGTTATAGAACTGTAGCTATAGACAACGCCTCCGGCCAGCGCCCCCTTCTGCCATTCTTTTTGGTCTTCCGTAGCCACCTCCTGTAACCAGGATGCTGAAAAATCCCGCCAGCGGCGTTCTCGCATCGTTCAGACCCTCAACGTACCCAAAAGGGTACGCCTCGGGCCTTCACTCGCTGCGGCCTTGCTTGGGACAAGGCGCGTCTTGGCGCGCTAGGGTTGGGCGGATGAGAAAGTCGCCTTTTTGAGCATCCTGAGGGACTGTTCTCCTGCTGTGCCACACGCGTTCTCCATCGACATTCAACGGTGCCAACATTGTTTTCCCTAGGAGCCTGTCCTACCTTGACCGCTAAACTGCAGCGAACGATTCTCGACCACCTGCGTCGCGCTCGACCCCCAAAAACCCTCAATGCATTCCAGCGCATATATCTTCGGTTTCCCCGAGCCTGCGGTCTCGTATCTAGCCGGAGCTCCTTCGCGACCTGACGAATGGCAATGTCGGACAGGCTGCTAGTCTGCTAAGATCGCCCTTCATCATGTCCACCTTCTCACGATTTCTCCCGTTCCTGAAACCCTACCTGTCCCGCATGGTGTTGGCAGGTCTGCTGGTCATGGGGGTCGCCGCCGTCAATCTGGCCCTGCTGCGGCTGGCCGGTAACCTGTGGGACATCATTACCGTTCAGCACGACCAGTCCAGGATGACGGACATGATCACCGTCTTTCTCGGACTCGTCGTCCTGCAGGGGCTCTGCTCAATGGGCCATAGCTATCTGACAGCATGGATATCCCAGCGCATCATCGCCGACTTTCGTCGACACCTCTTTTCACATCTCCATACCTTATCGGTGAGCTTCTTTGCCCGCCGGCGAACGGGCGAACTCCTCTCACGGCTCATGAACGATGTGACGGTCATCCAGTCGGTCGTCACTGAAACGCCGATCGACAGCGCGAAGCAGCTTGTCACCTTCGTCGGAGGGATTGCCTTCTTATTGACGATGAATTGGCGGCTCTGCCTTTTGACCCTGGTTCTGCTCCCCTTGCTCGTCCTTGTGGCCAAGGTCTTCGGACGAAAGCTCAAATCCCTCTCGACCTCGATTCAAGATCACACCGCCGCCATGAGTACGCTGATCGAGGAAGTGATCTCCGGTATCCGCATCGTCAAGTCCTTCGTCCAAACACAGCGCGAAGAGAACAGGTTTTCCTCACAAGTCGAACAGACCTTGTCGTTGACGATGCGACGGGCCGGCGTCATGGCAGTATTTACTCCTGTCATCAGCCTCCTCACCTTCTCCGTCGCAGCAGCGGTGTTGTGGTATGGGGGACGCCAGGTCATCGACGGAAGCGTATCCCCGGGCGATCTCTTTGCGTTCGTCCTCTTTGCAGGAATTCTGATCGGCCCCTTCAGTTCCGCTGCCCGTGTATTCGCGCAGATCAGGGAAGCGCAGGGCGCCACTCAACGGGTGTTCGAAATTCTGGACACAGGCTCCGAGGTGAGCGACTCCCCCACGGCCACGACGCTGTCCTCCGTCTCAGGACATATCCAGGCTGAACATATCGGCTTTGCTTACGACACACGCCAACCGGTCTTGATGGATGTGTCGTTCGAAGCAAAGCCAGGCGAACTAGTCGCCATCGTCGGCCCCACCGGGGCCGGAAAGACGACCGTCATGAACTTGCTCCATCGCTTCTACGATCCGACCGAAGGACACATCACCATCGACGGGCACGATCTCCGCCACGTCACCATGGACAGTTGGTATCGGCAAGTCGGGCTGGTTCCACAGGAGACGATCCTATTCGGCGGGACGATTCTCGACAATATTCGCTACGGGGACGAGAAGGCCACTCAAGAAGAGGTGGTGGCGGCGAGCCGTGCGGCCCATGCCCACGACTTCATCATGAACTTTCCGGATCAGTATCAGACCATTGTGGGGGAAAAGGGAATCAATGTGTCCGGCGGACAGCGACAGCGCATCGCCATCGCCAGAGCCATCGTGAAAAATCCACGTATATTATTATTGGATGAGGCCACCTCTGCCCTCGACAGTGAGTCGGAACGACTTGTCCAGGAGGCGTTGGAACAACTCATGAAAGGCCGAACGACCTTTGTGATCGCCCACCGCTTGACGACCATCCAACGAGCCGACCGCATCCTCGTCCTCAACAAAGGGCGCCTCGTGGAAACCGGCACCCATGCCGAATTGATGAGCCACAAGGGACTCTACCAGTATCTCTACACCCTGCGGCTCATCGAACTCCCCTCCTAGCAGAATGCTGAAAAAGTCCGCCAGCTTCGTTTTCGCATCGTTCAGACCCTCAACGTACCCCACTTGAAAAACAAGCTGTCTTGGCAGCTTGGGGTGGGTGGGTGAGTAATGCTACGCCTCGGGCCTTCACTCACTGCGGCATTTTTGAGCATTCTGCATGGCATTTTCCTGATGCCAAAGATAGGTGAGCCTATGTCAAATGTCTGGTAGCGCATGACAAGAAACTCTCTCTTGCCATCTGCCGTAAACTATACGCTCTTAAAGAGGGTCGGCTATGAGGGTGCCTACATCCCAATCGTTTCGATCACCTGCATGTCTTCAGCGGTGAGGGCGAGCTGTTTGGCTTGGAGATCTTCTTTCATGTGTTGCGGATTCGTGGTGCCGGTCAACGGGAGCATCCCAACCTGCATCGCAAACCGAAAGACGACTTGCGCAAGACCAGTCCCTAACCGTTGGGCGATGGCCCGAATCCCTGGATCGGCAAAGACTTCTCGATTGGCGGTCAATAGCGAAAAGCCTTGATAAATAATTCCGTGGGCCCGGCAAATCTCCCGCACCTCTTTGTCCCATCCCAATGCAGCATAACAGCGATTTTGCACCATCATGGGTTTCACCGCCGCTCGGGCACAGAGCTGCGTGAGTTGCTCGGACGTGACATTGCTGATGCCGATCATTTTCGTTTTCCCCGACCGATAGAGCCCTTCGATAGCGGCCCACACCTCCCAGTCCATTGCAGCCAATCCCAGCCGCTGATAGGGCCCGTGCAAGACATAGGAGTCCAGATAGTCGGTGTGCAGGTGGGCCAACGAACTGTCGAAAGACTGACTCACTTGGGTGGTGAGACTAGCCGAGGCATCGTAGGGGGTGCGATGGTCCTGGCCATTCGTCGGTGTAAACTTGGTTTGAAGAAAGAGACGGTCTCGTCCGACCCCTTGCTGCTCAAGGGCCAGCAGGGCTTCCCCCACCAGGGCTTCCTGGTAATGGATCAGTTGGTTGGCCGTGTCGATGGCTGTGAAGCCAGCCCCCACAGCTAGCTGTACCAGTTGCGTCGTGGCCTCTTTTTTCCACGCAGTGCCATACATGAACGAAGGAACCGGCACATTGTTATAGGTGGTCAAGGACATGCTGTGTTCTCCAAAATGAACAGGCTGATGATAATTGAGAGGGGTACGCTGTGATCCGTTACGAAGAGACGGAACGCCTGGCTCGAATGAGGTCCGACACCGAATAACCCGACTCCTGGGCCCGCTCGACCAAACGCCCATACGTAGTCTCGTCTAGCTGAGGGGTCCGGGACAAGATCCAGAGAAATCGACGATCCGGAGTCCCTACCATCGCGGTCCGATATTCCGGATCGAGATCGAGAATCCAATAATTCCCCTCACGGGATGAGCCAAACAGCCTCGCGAACCAGTTGTCGAATACTACCGTGAGTCGCGCGTTCGTCTTGGCGTCGATCACCGTCGCCACGCCCTCTGCCTGCTCAACCTTGCCGGTATCCGTTACACATTCATTATGTACGCCGATCGCCCCATCAGGACGGCTGGAGTAGATCGCCTTGGAATCCACGCAGTGCCGCTGAAACCACATCGGAAGCCGTGCAATTTCATACCAGGTGCCGGCATAGCGAGAGAGATCCACCGACGCCACCGTCGGCAGATCACCTCTCGAATCCACTCCTGCGCAGGCCCACAACGTGAGGCACAAGACCGCCAGCACAAAACCGGCACTCACAGAACCTGAACGGTTAGCTCCGCGTCGTATCGGTGATGTTCTCATCAACAACAGCATCTCATCCGTCCTCACACCAGGCCGCAGCGACAACGCTACGGCCCCACAACGTTTCCCAAGAACGACGCTATTTACGGACGGCAATCCCGTGAGGATCCGCCGTATCTTTTCCCTCTTTCATATTCGTGACGGTCGCCTGTCCCTTATAGTGACCGACCTTTCCTCCGCCATCCACGTGAATGACGCCGACGCCAGGAATCGTCCCTTTGGCATTGTGCGCCATCTTGTCATTCCCTGTAAGCGGGGTAGGACCGCGCAGGCTAACGAACATATACTGCCCATCCGGTGCGTTGTCCAAGAGATCAGGAGCTGGGTCCTTGTTCCCATCCGTCACCAAATCGATCGAGCCCACGCTCAAGTTTGAGACCGTATCGATGACTTCGATATTGTTTCCTGCTCGGTCAGCACTCCAGACATAACGTCCGACCGCGGCCATCCCATGAGAGTCGGCAAATTGATCGTCCCGTTGAGACACCAACTTGGCTGAAACAGATTTTGGAAGGGTTGATAGGTCGAGGGCATACACATCATAGGAAAGAGGCGCGATCGGCCAGCCGCCACCGGAATTGACATACATTGTCTCGCCGACCTGAATGCCGCCACAGCCGGCAGGATGGATCTCATTATTGTTGAGTGTGGCCACAAGGCTCATCGGCGTGGTGGTGACATCGAATACCAACAGCCCACCTCCCCGCAGCGTCACAAACGCATAGCGACTGGATGACTCCGTGATGGGGCATATCGGCGAGGTATCCGGGCGTTCCCCACCCTCCAACAAGGCAAGGTTCACCACATCTTTTTCGGGGTCGAAGCTGAATGTATGAGCCGCATAGTCGGTCCAAATACGGGTAAATTTCTTTTCGATGATATTCGCCGCAATCGCCATCTTCTGGTTAGGCGTCGGCCAGGCCGCATGGACATTCTTCCCCATCGATAAGCAGGCCTCCGGCTTACGCGTCTTGGCATCCATGAACAGCACATGGCCGCTCAGGAAAGAGAGGATCGCATGATCCTGGTCTTTGTTGAAGAACAGCATATGCGGACGCCGGACCGGTTTCTTGGTTGCCGCTTCGCAAAATGTGTTGATCTCGCCGGACAGATCGATCGTGACAGTCGGTTTTGCAGCGGCAGGATTGGCCGCGAGCGCTGCTCCATCATAGATATAGAGAAAGCCGCCGCTTTCTTTCGCCGTGTCGGATTGATCCGTCAGCCACACTTCATAGGCGGAAGCTGGCGTTATGCCGCCGACTCCCACTCCTGCCCCAATCAAAACGCACGCTGCGATAGCAAGTATAAGACGAGGTACGCTTCTGCTCGCCAAACCGTGAATTGTCATCATGCGCCTCCTTCAATCAGACGTGACAGGCGTGAATTCAGCCGCTTGCTAGCAGACAATGATTTTTATGCTCGTAGAAACGGCTATAGAGTAAGGGGATTCTTGTGGGAGGTCAATGCCTGTCTGGCAGGCTGCGGAAAAACAATTTCGGCAAAGCAGAACGTCGATGGCCTGCAAGCCTGAGACAAACCCGGTCTCTCTGGTTCATCTGGTTTGTTTTGTTTGTCTGGTTGATTTGGTTCATCTGATTAGTTTCGTTCAACCCAAAAACCAGACAGACCAGACAAACCAAATAACAGTCTTCTTCCGCGGGAGAGCTTTTTCAGCATCCTGCTAGCCCGCATATTCATGAAGGTTCGTCGCGAAAGCGTGCGGACGCGAAGCGAGACGGGCACTCCGAGCCGTGAAGCCCTGAGGCATACTCGTGCAGTATGTCGAAGGGCTGAACGGCGAGACTTCCCGTCGTAGCCGCGTATCCGCGCTTGCAGCAGAAGCTTCATGAATAATGCGGGCTAGGGCCCGATTTGAGAGACAGTACTCTGCAAATCCATATCGAGCGGGACCGCGTTGCCTGGCTTCTTAGGATCGAGTCGGGCCGGCATCCGATCGACAACCAGTTTGGCTAAGGGCACCGCGACGATGTGCGGAGCCTTGATCGAAGGATTGGCATAGAGCCTGGTCCGGACATTCTTCGGCCGCTCACTCGCCGTCAGCAGAGGTTTGAAGTTAGCCTCCACGAATTCCGCCAGCATCCCACTAGCATCAGCAAGCTTATGAATCTCAACCGCATTGGAGATGGCCGGTATCTGTTCCAACGAGAGGTCAGGACTCCGCGTGATCAAAGCCATTCCCAGAAGTTTGTGGGTAATAAACCCAATGCTCCCCGCCGGTGCGACCGAGAAACGGATCACCGATGTGGAGGAACTGAGTGCTGACACTCCATTTTTAGCCCGCAATTAACGCCGTAATGTCATTTCACTTCCAGTTGTCTCGATAAAGACCGCTGCCGGTGCAGCCATTTGCACGGGGAACACTTCCGGCTTGCCTCCTTGTGCCCCAGCAAGCGAGGCCTGGACAAGGTTCATGAGGGTCAGGACAAGCAGAGAACCCGCGACGAAGTTGGGAAGAGGCCGAGTTCGAGTCAATTGTGGAACGCGGTCAGGCATGGGTGCGAGGTCTGTTGGCATGGCGATAAAGAGCAACTCTCTCAGACAACGGACGGCACTACTCTTTATCAAGATTACCCTATGAGGTGTAATCTTGATCACATCATTCATGCGGGCTAAAAACCGTGCAGCGTGGAGTCGTAAGACGAGAGGAGTTAAACGGAAGAGGTGAACCGCGGTGCGTCGAGAAATGTTGAGTTACATGGCCCGCTTCTCAATCCTTTCTTTCGGGTCCGACTCATTCCTTCGATTCAGATCGCCCGGAGGGCGATGGTGGCGCACTCTTTTCTCGACGATTTGGCGTTGCAGCGCATAGATGATACTCGCGCCCGGCTTGAATGTGAGGTAGTACCATATCCATTCCGACATCACCCGCACGCGACTGCGGAACTCGATCAGTAAGAAGATATGCACCACACACCACAACAACCAGGCGGGCAGTCCGGAGAGGCGCAAGAGGCCGATCTGGGCCACGGCTTGTGCGCGTCCAATGGTCGCCAGCATGCCTCGATCCGTATAGACAAACGGCCGGCGCTGGTCCGGAGCGGCCTCCTCACGGATGAGCTTCGCGACATAGCGGCCTTGCTGCACGGCGACGGGAGCGATTCCCGGCAAGGGGTCCCCGCCCGCACTGGCACAATGCGCGGCATCGCCGATAACAAATATCCAGGGTTCACCTGGAATCGTCATATCCCGTTGAACCTTGATCCGACCGGACCCGTCCTGAGGGACTCCGAGCGAAGCCAGAAGCGGCGACGCTTTATTGCCTGCCGCCCAGATGATATTCGTGGACCGAACGAATTCGCTCCCGATCACCAGGCCATCGGCGCGGATCTCACTCACCAGGCTGTTGAGCTTGACCGTAACGCCCTTGCGTTCAAGCGCAATCGCCGCTTTCGCCGACAGATCGGGGTTGAACCCTGGTAGAACGCGAGAGCCGCCTTCCACGAGCAGAATGGCAAGATCATCAAGGCGCAAGTTCGGAAAATCAGGCCCCATGGCCTTCCGTCCGATCTCCGCCAGCGCACCGGCCAGCTCCACGCCCGTAGGACCTCCCCCCACGATCACGAAGGTGAGTCGCTCCCCTGTGCCGATGGCGATGCGTCGTCGTTCGGCCTCCTCAAACGCCAGCAGCATCTTCTCGCGAAGATAAACCGCATCGGCTAGAGTCTTGAGCCCGGGCGCAGACTGCTCCCACGCGTCGTGCCCGAAATACGAGTGCCGAGATCCAGGCGCCACGATGAGGACATCGAACGCAATCGGCCTGCTGTCCCGCAACCGTACGAGACGCGCCGCACAATCGACGGATAAGACTTCATCCATGACGACGCGAACATGCGGATGCCGCCGAAAGATCGTGCGTAACGGCCAGGCAATATCGCCGGGAGACAACGCGGACGTGGCCACCTGGTAGAGCAACGGTTGAAACAGGTGGTGATTGGTGCGGTCTATGAGCCACACATCGTCATCACGCAACGATTGCGCGGCCGTCAGGCCTCCGAACCCCCCCCCCGATGATGACGACCTGTTTGTGCGGCATGAAAGGGAACCAAAGACAGACGACGTTTCGGAGTGGAAGGTGTCAACGTTTAAAGGCCGGACACTACGCTCACGAAACGGGTACTGCTGTCATCTCGTTACATACTCATGAACCT